>SVPF01000005.1 GCA_015066005.1 Oscillospiraceae bacterium | reverse complement strand
TTTGCGCCAAAGTACAGGCGAAAAGTTTTTTACGCAGATAAACGGTTAGAGATACGAGAAATATTGCGAAAGCTCTGCGAATGGAAAGGTGTAGAAATAATTGAAGGGGAGGTATGCCCAGACCATATACATATGCTGGTAAGTATCCCGCCCAAAATGAGCGTTTCGGGATTTATTGGATATTTAAAAGGGAAAAGCTCAGTAATGATATTTCAAAAATGGGGCAATATGAAGTTCGCATACCGAAACCGCGAATTTTGGTGTAAGGGATATTACGTAGATACCGCGGGTAAAAACACAAAAGCCATAAAGGAATATATTTCAAATCAATTAAAGCACGACCAAGAAAGTGACCAGTTGAGTCTTTTCGACCCGCGGAACCCATTAATGGGTAGTAAGTAAACAATGCATGGCTGGCAGGCCAACCTCAAAACGCACTTGTGCGTCGCCTGTATCGATTAGGGCTATGCCCGAAAATGAAAAACCACCCGCTATGCGGGTGGATATTTATTTATATCATTTTATTATCAATTAAATATTTAAGCTTTAAAATTGCGGCTTGGGTTTTGGCATCCTTAATTTCACCGCTCATTATCATTTCAACAGCCTTTAAAATTGGGATTTTTTCAACCTCTAAAAATTCGTCATCATCGGGGTCACATTCGCCAAAATCTAAATCAAGTGCGGCAAACATCCAAATAATTTCACCGCAGTAGCCGGGGGTGGGGTAAAGCTGACCTAAGCTTATAAAACGCTTTGCGGTGGCACCCGTTTCTTCCTTTAATTCACGTTTGCCGCACATAAGCGGGTCCTCTTCTAAGGAATCGCGCTTGCCTGCGGGAATTTCAAATATTTCTTCCATATAGGGATAACGGAATTGCTTTACAAATAAAACCTCATTATTATCGGTTAGTGCCGCAACACAAACGCCGCCGTTGTGTTCAACCACTTCACGAATGGCCGTGGTGTCATTAGGAAGCAGGGCAGTGTCACGCCTTACATTTATAATTTTACCTTTAAAAATATATTCTTTTGTAAGCTGTTTTTCGGTTAATTTCATTTTCATCACCTTAAATATTATATAATTATATATTCATTTTTTCAATACATTTTTAATATATATAAAAAGAGGTGTTAAAAAATGAAAGCAATTGTAAAGTCAACGGAATATGATTATTTTGCCCGACAGCATTTAATTGATGAAATATGTAACGAATATCCCTTTATTAAGCGGTCGGTTATTGGCAAAAGCTGTATGGGTAAGGATATAACTGCCCTTAAAATTGGGGCTTCAAATGAATACAGCCTTATAACTGCCGCTTTTCACGGCAGCGAAAGAATCACCTCAACTATTTTACTTATGTTTATTGAGGACTTAGCTTTTGCCATAAAAAATGACCTTTCAATTGAAGGGGTGAATGCAATTCGCGGTTTAAAGGGTAGGGGAGTTATTTTTGTGCCCTGTGTTAATCCTGACGGGTGCGATATTTCACTTTTGGGTAAAGCCGCCTGCGGTAATGATGCTGACCGCATTGCACGCCTTTGCAAAAATGATTTTGCGCATTGGAACGCAAATTTTCGTGGAGTGGATATTAACCACAATTTTAATGCCGAATGGGAAAATTTGCGTGAAAAGGAGCGTAAAATGGGAATATACGGCCCTTCAAAAAGCCGATACGGAGGCCCCAAACCCGAAAGTGAACCCGAAACTAAAGCTCTTGTTGAGCTTTGTAAAAGAACAAGAATAAGGCATACGGTAGCGCTTCACAGTCAGGGCGAGGTTATTTATTGGAGTTTTGGTGACTATACACCGCCCCGCTCACGCCGAATTGCCGAAATTTTTGCAACAGCTTCTGGTTATGCACTTGATATACCGGTTGATATAGCTGATGGCGGTGGCTTTAAGGACTGGTTTATAGAAGAATATAATCGTCCGGGGTTTACATTTGAAATGGGGCTTGGTGAAAACCCGCTTAATGCCGAAACGGCTGAGGATATTTATTTAAATGCCCGCGAAATGCTGACATTAGCCACAATAATTTAAAAAGGAAGCTGAATTTCAGCTTCCTTTTTGTTACTTAATAAATTCCAAAATATCCTTAAACATTTCGGCCTTACAGCTGTCGTTATGTATTTCGTGGCGACAGTTTTCATAAAGCTTTATTTTTGCATTTTTACCGTTCTTTATAAGACTGTTATAAACGGCGGTAACACACTTGCCGTAGTTACCCACGGGGTCCTTATCGCCAGCAATTAAAAGTATGGGCTTATTACTGTCAACTGCTTTAAACCAAGCTCCGCGGTTGCAGTTGGAAAGCAAATTCATAAGATCCCCCATAGCCGAAACGCTAAAACGGAAGGTGCAATATTTATCAGCTGCATATTTTGTAATAACCTCGCGGTCGGTTGTAAGCCATTCGTAAGGTGTATCACCCTCAAGGCCTTTATTATAGCTGCCAAAAGCAATGCTTTGAAGTAAATCCGATTTATGCTTTTCACCTTTAAAGGCTTTTATAATTTTCACAAGCAAAATACCTACTGATGAAGCAGGGTTTGGCCCGCTTGTGCCGCAAAAAATGAATTTATCATATTCTGATTTATAGCTTTCGGCAACAAGCCTTGAAATAAAAGACCCCATTGAATGACCCATTAAAACAGTAGGAAGAGAGGGGTACATATTTTTAACAGCTTTTGTAAAGGTAACAACATCATTAACCAAATATTTCCATCCGTCTTTGTGCGCAATAAAGCCAAGTTCATCATCATTTTCGGCAGTTTTGCCGTGACCTAAATGGTCATAACCAAAGGTAACATAGCCTTTTTCAGCTAAAAATGACATTAAATGGTCATAACGGTCAATATATTCGGTCATACCGTGAACAAGGTGGAAAAGTCCCTTGATTTCACCTGTGGGAATATATATTTTACCCTTTAGGGTATGAATATTATCGGTGCTTTTAACCTCAAATGCTTTAATTTCATAGCTCATAATAATTACTCCTCACTAAAAGCTTTTGCTGCTTTAACTGCTTTTTGCCAGCCGTTAATATTTTTATTGCGAATTTCTTCATTCATTGAAGGGGAGTAAAGCATTTCACTTGTGCTAATTGCTTTAATTTCCTCTAAGTTCTTCCAAAAGCCAACTGCAAGCCCTGCAAGAAATGCCGCACCTAAGGCTGTGGCCTCGGCATTTAAGGGACAGCAAACCTCGGTGTTGGAAATATCAGCCTGAAACTGCATCAAAAACCTGTTTTGTGATGCGCCGCCATCTGCGCGGATGGAGCTTATAGGAAGCCCCGTATCGTTTTTAAGGGCTTGTAAAAGGTCGTTTGTTTGGTAAGCAATTGCTTCCAAGGCCGCACGAATAATATGGCAATTATTACTGCCACGGGTCAAGCCGCAAATCGTACCGCGGGCGTACATATCCCAATACGGTGCGCCAAGACCTGCAAAGGCGGGTACAATATAAACACCGTTAGTGTCCTTAACCTTTAAAGCATATTCTTCACTTTCGGGGGATGAGGAAATAAGCTTTAATTCATCCCTAAGCCATTGAATAACCGCACCACCCACAAACACACTTCCTTCAAGTGCATATTGCACCTTACCGTCAGCGCTTGCGGCAATTGTGGTTAAAAGGCCGTTTTTACTTTCAAAGGCGTTCTCACCTGTATTCATAAGTAAAAAACAGCCTGTGCCGTAGGTGTTTTTAACGCTGCCCTCACTAAAGCAACGCTGCCCGAAAAGTGCTGCCTGCTGGTCGCCTGCAATACCTGAAACGGCAATATCGGCACCCATAATGTTAACGTAACCGTAAATTTCACTTGAAGGCTTAACGGTTGGCAGCATACTTTCTGGAATGGTTAAAATCTCCAGCAGCTTTTTATCCCAACAAAGCTTATGTATATCAAAAAACATCGTGCGGGAAGCGTTGGTATAATCGGTTACGTGTATTTTACCGTTTGAAAGCTTCCAAATAAGCCAGGTGTCAATTGTACCGAAAAGCAAATCGCCTTTTTCGGCTTTTTCACGGGCACCCTTAACATTGTCCAAAATCCATTTAATTTTTGTTCCGCTAAAATAAGCATCTATTTTTAAACCCGTCGTTTTAGCGATATATTCTTCAAGTCCATTAGCCTTTAATTCATCGCAATATTCGGCGGTGCGACGGCATTGCCACACAATTGCATTATAAATGGGCTCACCTGTGTTTTTATCCCACACAACAACCGTTTCGCGTTGGTTTGTAATTCCAATTGCGGCAATTTCCTGAGGGTCGGCGCCAATTTTGGTAATTGCTTCTATAAGCGAAGAATACTGTGCCGAATAAATTTCCAACGGGTTATGCTCAACATAACTGCTTTTCGGATAAATTTGGGTAAATTCGTGTTGGGCAGAGCTTACCGCATTACCGCTTTTATCAAAAAGTATTGCGCGTGCGCTTGTTGTGCCTTCATCTAACGATAAAATATATTTTTTCATAAAAACACCTTATTATTTTAAAATAACGCGGGGAACACGTGGGGAAATACCACAAGTAATTTCGTAATTTATGGTGCCGCAAAGGTCAGCCAATAAATCAACCTTTAAATCCTTGCCGAAAAGTAAAACCTCATCACCCATTTTTACATCGGCAATATCGGTAACATCAACACAAAATTGGTCCATACAAACCCTGCCTACAATATCGGCACGGTGGCCGTTTATATAAACAAAGCCTTGGTTAGAAAGAAGTCTTGGATAACCGTCGGCATAGCCTGCAGTTACGGTGGCAATTTTCATTGGTTTATCGCATTTAAAGGTACGGCCGTAGCTTACCGTATCACCAATTTTAATTTCCTTAACGAGTGACACAAGTGATTTTACTGTCATAACGGGAATAAGCTCATCCTCAAGCTCTAGACTGCTTGAAGGAGAAAGACCGTAAAGCGAAATACCAATGCGCGCCATATCCAAATGCTTATCACTGTCTAAAAGTGCCCCTGCCGAATTACAGCAGTGGTATATGGTTTCATTAAAGCCTTCAGCCTTAAAGCTGTCACAGGCTTTTACAAACAATTCATACTGCTTTTGCGTAAAGCCATCCTCTTGCGCTTTGTTACGGTCTGCAACGGCAAAATGCGTAAATACACCTTCGCAAATAATGTTAGGCATTTTGGCGGCGGCCAAAGCATCTGACAGCTCGGGCAAATCATCGCTTTTACAGTTAAAGCCCAAGCGGGACATACCTGTATCAAGCTTAATATGTGCCTTAATTTTAATGCCGTAAAAAACCGCTAAGGCAGAAAGCTTATTTGCATATTCACTTGAATACACACATTGTGAAATGTTGTATTTTTCAAGCTCACGCACCATTTCGACAGGGGTATAGCCTAAAATTAAAATAGGCTTTTTAATACCACATTCCCTTAAGGAAATAGCTTCATTGATGTTTGAAACGGCAAACCAGTCAGCACCGTTTTGCTCTAAAATGGGGCAAAGGTCACTAGCATTGTGACCGTACGCATTAGCCTTTACAACGGCCATTAGCTTTTTACCGTTAAGCTTCGCTTTGAATAAATTTAGGTTATGTATCAGGGCTTTTGTGTCAATTTCGGCCCAGGTTCTATGCAAAAAATCCATAATATCACCTAATGACATTATACCAATATATTATTTATTTTGCAATCGGTTATTTACCTTTTGTGCAAGGGGAATAAAAATAATACTTAAAATAATCCAATAAAACGAATATAAAAGGCAAATTTGACCCTTAAAATTAAATGGGCGGGAGGAATAATTCCACACGTTTTGCTTTAAAATTATGTTAAATAATATGCCGAAAATAAGCTCAATAAAGGTTACAAAGCCGCTACCTGCAAGTGCTTTTATAAAAAGCCCTGCTTTTTTAAGCTTTTTACCCAAATAACCAAAAAACGAAAAACAAATGCCGCCCGCTAAAAGCATGGATGGGTGGGTTTTACCGCTCCATAAAACCTCAACAAGCCCATACCCAAAAGCGCCGATTAAAAACATAATAATTTTACACATAATTTCACCTGTTTTATTATGTGTAAAGCATTTGATAATATGTAAAAATAAAAACTGCGACAGTAGACTGTCGCAGTAAGTTTATTTCTTAATTTTCAGTTTTTTCAGGTTGTTTTCCAAATCGCTTAAAAAGAACGATAAGCAAAAACCAATTACCATTAAAGCAAGTGAAATTGCGGTTTTACCGTTAAGACCCAATACACAGCTTTCGTTTAAAAGCTTTGGAATAATGGATATAAACAAACCGAAAATTACCGAAAAGGTTATGGTGTAATGACGCTTTAAAAGGAAGTTTATAATGCTTGAAATTAAAAGCACGCCAATTGCCAAGCCAACCGCTGTGGGAAGGGCAATTTTAAGAAAAAAGTCAAGCTGTAAAAGATTATCAAGGTCGGCAACGGAAAGCCACATTTTATACATTCCGAAGTAGTTTAAAATAACCGCGCTGTCAACGCCGGGTATAATATAAGAAGCGGCAACAACAAGCCCTAACACAATAGATTGTAATATGTTGGGATTGCTTATTTCTTTAAAGCCGACACCGCCCATATAGGAAAGGGTAAGCCCAAATGCAGTTGCACCTAAAATTAAGAAAATGTAACGCTTGGGGAATTTTTTGCCCTCGGCTTTTTTCTCTTTAGTAACCTCGCGTATAAACAGGGGAATGGTACCCACAACTAAACCTAAAAAGGTGAAGCGTGTTTGCATTTCAAAATTAGTTAAAAAGAACTGCGCAATTTTGCTGAACATCAGCATGCCAGTGCCAATACCTAAAGCTAACGGAATTAGGAAAAGTAAATTCTTTTTAAAGTTTTTAAAAATGGTGCTTATTGCATTGAGCGCTTTGTGGTAAAGTCCAAAAATAACAAGCAGCACACTGCCTGAAAGGCCGGGGGTGATAGCACCAAGACCAACCACAATTCCCTTAGCTAAGGTTGTAAAAAATTCTTTTAAAGCTGTCATAAATTACCTCATAAATTGAAATCCTTTATATTATATAACAATTTACGAAATTCTACAACATAAATTTACAATTAGTCTTTAAAGTATGGATTATTTATTGCATCAAGTGAATTATAACTATCTATAATTTCCATAATTGCATCGTAATGTTTTTCGCCAACCTTAAAGACAAGCTCTTTGTTAAGGCCTGTAAAAGCGCTAATGTAGATGAATTGTTCGGTTTTATATATTGTTGCCGAATATTCATTAAATAAAAGGTCATTACTGCAAGCGTTAAGGTCTGTTACAGCGAATTGACTTAAAAGGTCAATATCAATACTTTCATCAGGGGCGGTAGTTGTAATAACCTCTTTTACAGCGTTTTCAGCCTCTTCTGAAATTATCTTTTCCTTTTGGTTGTAAAAGCCAATTCCATCACTTTCATCCCAGAAGTTGTAATAGAAGAAAAAGCCTTCAAAATAATTACCTGCTTCAATGCGTGAGGCAATGCTGTCATAAATATCGGTTCTTGCAAAAAATGCTGTTACACCGTCGGATGAGGAATAGGTGTGCGAATTGATGTAAAGCTCATCCTCGGTAAGAGTTGCACGACCGCCAAATTGTTCTGACAGTAAAACTGGCACATCCTTTTCAGTGATGTAAAGACTTTTGCTATAGTTTATATTGGGTGAAAAGGCATCGCAAGGAGGCAATTGCTTATATTCCTTGCCGTCATATTCAAGGTTACCTTTATCATTAAAATGTATTTGTGCTTCACGCATTTCATCAATAGCGTTACAGCCTATAAGAGAAAAGCAAAGCAAAACAGCCAGGGTTAAGCATAACAATTTTTTAATGTGTTTCATTTTATTTTCCTCCTATTCAAGATTAAGCTTGCGGCTTATAATGCGCTGAACAACAAAGTAGAAAACTACCGTCAGTATTACCGACCAAATAATTAAAGCAATAAATATTATGTGGAAAAACGCAAAGGGATGCGCATCAACAAAGCGTTCAAGCGCTTCGTAGGGGATATACGGCTCGGCAATAGTCATAACGATTGAGAAAATGGTGCTAAATATTTGAATTGCTGCTGAATATATAAAATAACAGCCGACTGAAAGCAAAATACGGTTTTTCTTTGCAGTTTGACCAATGGCTATAAAGCAATAATATAAAAGGTAGCTTGAAATAACCGAAAGCAACATAATTACAATAAATTCGATTACATATAAAATCAAATGAATTGTGCCGCTCTTGGGAAGAACATCAATAAGGTCCTTCAAAAGATAAACGCCTGCTTTCACGACTTCATTCAAAATATCGCCCGAAACGGTAATAAGTGCCGCCGCTATAACCGAAACAAAAACAATAATGCTGTAAACCACTGCCGACAAAAGCTTTGCAAGCAAATGCTGATTTGTACTGACAGGTAGTGTGAAGCTTAAATAGCCTTCATTTGAAAAAAGGTTTTTATAAAACCTGACAATGCAAAGAATAAAGGTTACAATCAAAGCAGCGTATGCCGCTAATGCAAACATAGCGTAAGATGAGCCCTGCAATATGTAGTAAACAATCGAATCAAATTCGAAAAACAGTAAAAGTCGTGTAAATAAAGCCAAAGCAAAAATTACGGCTTCAATAATTATAAGGGTGCGCGCATAATATTTGGCTTCGTGTTTTAAAAGTTTCTTTACCATCTGAATTCCTCCCTGAAAAGCTCATCAACACTTTTGCCGTATTCCTCGCGGATTTCATCAACCGATTTATGAAGTACAACCTTACCTTTATTTATAAATATGGCTTCATCTAAAATCGGCTCAATATCGGCAATAAGGTGGGTGGATATAATAACCGATGCGTCGGGATTATAGTTGTTTATTATGGTTGAAATAACATAATCACGTGCCGCGGGGTCAACTGCGGCAATTGGCTCGTCAAGAACATACAGTTTTGCGTTACGGCTCATAATAAGTATAAGGCAAACCTTTTCTTTGTTGCCTTTTGAAAGGGTTTTTAATTTGCGGTTTGGCTCAATATCAAGCTTTTGGAACATTTCAAAGGCAAGCTCACGCCTGAAATCGCTGTAAAAATCGCAAAATAAGTCAACAAGCTGTGATACCGTCATCCACGAATTTAAAAAGTTGTTATCGGGTAAGTATGACACAACCTTTTTAGTTTCAACTCCGGGGATTTTTCCATCAATCCAGATTGAGCCCCAGGTGGGTGTTAAAAGGCCGTTTACAAGCTTTATAAATGTGGTTTTACCCGAGCCGTTAGGTCCTAAAAGACCAATAATTTTACCGCTTTCAACGGTTAAATTTAAATTGTCAAGTGCGGTAAGACCGCCATACTTTTTAGTAAGGTCCTGACAATGTAATAATTCACTCATTTGTTCCACTCCTTAACATAATTTTTAATCTCATCCTCGCTAAAGCCAAGCTGTGCCATAGATGCAAAATACGCTTTTGTTTTAGCTTCGGCAAGGGAGTTAACCTGTTTTTGTGCACGGTAGGCATTGTTGCCAACAAACCAACCCGAGCCGCGTATAGAATAGATTAAGCCCTGTGCTTCGAGCTGTTCAAAAGATTTTTGAACAGTGTTAGGGTTGACACCTGCCTTTACGGCCACTTCACGCACCGATAATAGTTTAGCATCAGGCGGGAATTCACCCGTTGCAATACAAGCAGAAATCTGGTCGCAAATTTGGGGACAAATTGGCAAGGATTTGTCAATTTTAAATTCCATCTCATCACCTCGAAAGTGTACTACTGTACTATTATAGTAATACACTTTTGAAAAAATGTCAAGAGATTTTTAAAATTGGGGTTTATCGCTCGGTTGGATGGATATATCATTGGCTCCCTCTGACGAGGGAGCTGGCACGAGGAACTCGTGACTGAGGGAGAGAAAGTGCTTATTTACGGTGCTTTCGGTCTCTCCCTCCGTCTTTTTGCTTTGCAAAAATCCACCTCCCTCATCAGATGGAGGCAAGGGTTTGTACAATAATTCCGAATTACGTATTCCAAATTCCGAATTGGGCGTTAGCCCGATAAACTATAATTTGAAAATAAAAAAAGCGGTGATTTCTCACCGCTTTATATTACTTTTTAGCGAACTTTAAAACGCGTAAAATTACGGGCGCTAAAATTATGTTGGTTACAAGCTCAATTATAAAATTAGTTCCTGCAAGGCCAATAAACATATAAGCTGTAACGTTTGTAAAGCCTGCCGCAACACCCCATGCTTTAATGGTTTCAAGGAAAAATATCAAGCAACCAAGTAAAAACACACCTGTGTTTACAATGGGGCAGGTAACTGCGGCCGCCATAACAGCTAAATACTTGTTTTTGCCTTGAAGCGCTTTATAAACAAGACCTGCCGCAACACCGCAAAGCGTGCCTTTTGCTAAAACGGTAACAATTGTTCCTAAAAAGTCGACTGCTAAAAACGATGCAGCGTCACCCGTTAAAAGCACTATAACGCCGAATACAAAGCCGAGCCAAGCGCCTGTTAATACGCCGCAGGTTGCTGCACCTATAACAACGGGCACAAGTACAAGCGTAATGGAAAACATACCAAAACGCAATGCCATGCTTACATATTGCAGTACAATTACAAGTGCTGTCAGAATTGCCGCAAAAACAATTTTTTGCGTGTTTTGTTTTCTTGCCAGTGTTTTACTCATTTTAATTACCTCCGATACTGTCCGTGCCAAAAAGGCAAGTGGTACAGTTCATAATAATATTACAATCCGCCTTAGCGGTAATTGCTTAATGATTCTTTTCGTAAATTGCGCAAAGACCTTCAAGTAAAAGGTTTTCGTTATAAATAATGCTGTGTTTACAGTGGGTTATAATTTCCTTTGAAAGACCGCCCGTTGCAACAACCGTTACGGTTTCACCAAGCTTTGCTTCAATGCGGTCTAAAAGACCGTCAAGCATTGCGGCGGTACCAAGCACTAAGCCTGACTGCATAGATTCAACCGTGTTACTGCCAATGACCGATTTCGGCGCTTCAATGGGAATTGAGGTTAAAAGTGCTGTATTTTCGGCAAGTGCCTTTAATGTAAGTCTAACGCCTGCTGCAATAACACCGCCTAAAAATGCACCGTCCTTATCTAAAACGCTTAAGGTGGTGGCGGTGCCCATATCAACAATTACACAGGGCATTTTGTAGGTATCAATTGCGCCAACAGCGCCTGCCACAAGGTCGGCCCCCAATTGCGCGGGGTTGTCAATTTTTATATTAAGCCCTGTTTTAATACCGGGGCCAAGCATTAAAGGTACAATTTGGCAAAGCTTTGCAACTGCGCGGCTAATGCTTTTGCCGACTGAAGGTACAACTGATGAAATAATGCAGTCCTCAATATCGCTGGGGGACATACCATAAAGGGACAAAAGATTTTTAAGGTCAATAGCGTATTCGTCGTCGGTTTTCTTAGTGTCGGTAGAAAGCCGTGCGGTGAAGCCTAAAATACGGTTATTGTAAGTACCAAGAGTTATGTTGGTGTTACCGATATCAATTGTTAATAGCATTTACATCAGTCCTTTCATAAATATTATATATATTATAGTTGATAAAATCAAGATTTTTGTTGACAAAACAAGGTTTAATTGTTATAATGGTTGATGCTAAACGGGGGACTGCGGTCTTCCTTAGCTCCTTGTTCCGTGAAGACACGGGACCAAAAGTCCAGAAGGAGGTGCAAAAGTAAATGACCAATAAGTATGAGGCTGCTATGATTTTCACCGTAGCTAACGGTGAAGAAGCAACATTGGCTTTGAAAGAAAAGTTCAATGACCTTATCGCTAAAAACGGTGCCATTGAAAATGTTAATGATTGGGGCAAGCGTCGTCTTGCATACCTTATTAACGACGAGGCTGAAGGTTACTACGTTTTCTATGAATTCGAAAGCGAACCGACCTTCCCCGCAGAATTAGAGCGTATTGCAAAGATTACTGACGGTGTACTTCGTATTATGGTTATCAAAAAGTAAGCAAGGAGAAAACAATAGATGTTTAACTTAGTTGTTTTAACAGGTCGCTTAACGGCCGATCCGGAGCTAAAAACCACAACCAACGGCACTAATGTGACCACATTTTCTATCGCAGTTGAGCGTCGTTATCGTTCGGGCGAAGAACGCCAAACCGATTTTATAAACATCGTTGCTTGGCAAAAAACAGCAGAATTCATTACCAAATACTTTAAAAAGGGTAATCTTATCGGTATTGAAGGCTCTATTCAGACCAGAAGATATCAGGATAAAAACGGCAACAACCGTAATGTTTTTGAAGTAATTGCAAATAATGTTCAGTTTGTTGAATCTAAGAGAGATTCAGCAGGTGCCGAAGGTGCTTCCTTCAGCAACGCTGATGTTAATGATTTTGCTGAGATGGACGCTGTGGAAGACAGCGACCTTCCGTTCTAATTTTAATTTTACTAACTTTTAATGATTGGAGGCTTTAAAATGGAAGAGAGAAACGAAAGACCCATGCACAGAAAACCTCGCAAGAAGGTTTGCCATTTCTGTGTTGACCGTGTTGAAGCCATTGATTATAAGGATGTTGCATATCTTCGCAAGTTCATTTCTGAACGCGCTAAGATTTTACCCCGCCGTGCTACCGGCACCTGCGCTGCTCACCAGCGTGAATTGACAACCGCTATCAAGCGTGCTCGTCAAATTGCATTACTTCCTTATGTTAATGACTAATATTTAACAAAACTAAACGCTCGCTGAAAAGCGAGCGTTTTTTTATGCTTATAATTTAAAATCTTCTTCGCTGTATCCATCAGCAATTTTCACCTGCTTGGGCACACGCTTTAATGGGTCATATTTATAACTGCGGCATTTGTCGGTTTTGTCGGTAACGCCGTGCTTTTTGCAAATTATTTGGTCATCAAAATTAAGCACATTACCATACGCGCAATATTCGCAATGCTTTTCAAGCTTTTTATTAAAAGGTGATTTGGCCATTATTTTTCACATCCTTTAAAGGCATTATACTATATCTTCCATTAAATTGCCAGCATATTTTTTGTTACTTAGGGAAATTGTCAGCACTATACCCATTATTATCAGCGAAAGGGCAGCTGCAGGTGTGCTTATAAATATTTTGGGGCTAAAAGTAAGATTGTTTGAAAGGGTGGAAACGCTTATTTTAAGCAGCTTTATAGCAGTCAGGGTTAAGAGGGATGAAAGTATGCCGTGAAGCAGGCGGAAGAATATAAATTTTATGTAGTTAATTTTAATATTTTTTGCAAGCGAAAAAATTTGCGCCCAAATACTAAAGCCCGAAAAGCCCAACAAAAACGATACTATAAGTATGTTATTGCACTTAAAAACTGCATTTGTAACCTCGCACAAAAGTCCTAAAAGCTTAAGCGGTGCAAAGTAATGTGCAAAGTATTCAATATAACTGCCAATGCAGGAAAATAAAATTACAAGTGCACAAATTTTTATTACCGTGTCGGCTGCAGCAGAAGCCGAAATGACAAAATTTTCAACAATGTTAAGTGTTATTTTTGTTTGTTTTGGTGCTTCATATACTGTTTTTTTGCGTAAAAAAATTGCAACTATAACAGAAGAAAGAATATGGCTTAAAAACAGCACCAAGCCAACCGCTTCACTTTTAAAAATGCCCTTTCCGACCGCTAAAATAATAAAAGCGGGACCCGCATTTATACAGTAATTAAGCATTAAATTGGCATTGTGGCTTTTGCTTTCATTTAAGAGTTTTGCCCCTAGTGGATAACCGCCTATGAGTGACAGTGAAAACAGCGAAAACTCATAATAATTAAGACCGAAAACAAATTTGGTTATTGGGTTTAACGGCTTTAAAATATTGGCGGCATTACTGTTATTTATAAACAAAACACAAAAGGTAAATGGGTAAATTGAGGGGATAATTACATTGCCGCAAAGCATAACTCCCGTAAGTGCTGCTTTAATGCAAATATCAGGCTTTAAAAGAATTGAAAATGCAAAAAAAGAAACAAAAATAAGCGTCATACAGCTTATAAGCTTTTTCATAATACCACCTATGAATTATTTTATAATTTATTTCATAGCATTATTACAAGGGTGGTATAAAATGACAAAAAAGCTTAAAATAGAAAAGAGTAAAAAAAGGCCTGGTTGGAATTTGATGCCCAAGGCCGATTTTATTGACGGCACTATGCTTAAAAGCCCGCAGATTGAAATCTTCGGTAGCGGCAAAATTGAAATTGACGGATGCGAGGGTATTTATGAATACACCGACGATTATTTAAAGCTTCGGCTTAAAAATGGTGCGCTTTTAATTTGCGGTAAAAATTTTGATATTTTAACCTTTGAAAATAAAGCAATAACGGTTAAAGGCAATATTAAAAGTATTGAATTTTGTGATTAGGTGGAGCTATGCTTTTTTTGTATAGATTTTTTCTTGGTGTTTTAGAAATTGCAGTTTACGGTATTTATCCCGAAAAAATGCTTAATTTATGTGAAAAACACAAAATAAGTGTTTGGGATATCCGTTTTCAAAAGGGCAAAATTTGCTGTAAAATAAATGTTAAAGACTTTAAAAGACTGCCAAAAATTTTTAGAAAGCAGGGGGTAAGGCTTCACATTTTAAAGCGTTGGGGATTGCCTTTTTTCACTAATAAATACAAGCGCCGTTTTGGCATTTTTGCAGGGCTTTTAATCTTTGTGTTTATGCTTAATTTTTTATCGGGCTTCGTGTGGATTATCGATGTTCGGGGTAATAAAGGTGTAAGTGATTTCGAAATAATAAGCGACTGCCAAAAAATCGGTGTAAAGGAGGGAATATTTGTTAAAGGCTTTGATGCTAAAAACAAGGCGCAGGAATTATTGCTTAAAAACAACAAGCTTTCCTGGGCCTCGTTTAATATAGAAGGCTGTGTTTTAACGGTTGACGTTACCGAAATCACCCCTAAGGATGAGGGAGAGTTTTTGGCATCCAATTTAGTTGCTGACAGCGACGGTATTATAAAGCATATTGATGTAACCGTTGGCAACTGTGTTGTAAAGGTGGGGGATACGGTCAAAAAAGGCGATGTGCTTGTATCCGGCATAATTGAAAACGAAAACGGCACAAAATTTGTAAAAAGCCGGGGTAAAATTATTGCCGAAACCGTTACCGTAACCGAAGTTTCGCAAAACTATATTATTGAGGAAAGCGTTTTAACGGGCAAACAAAAAACCAAAACCGTTTTAGAAGCCTTTACTTTTGAAATACCGCTTTATTTAGGGGTGGAAAAGGGTGAATATGAAAGTAACTATACTGCAAAGAATTTGAAGCTTTTTGGTAACGCAATTCCTATAAGGCTACATAGAAAACACTTTATTTTTAAAGAAACGAAAGAGGTAAAATTAAGCTTTGATTTAGCTTGTGAAAGGCTTACAAAGCAAATTGAAAAGCAGTACCCCAATGCAGAGGTTAAAAAGGATTTTTTTGATAATTATACCTTTGTAACGATGAAAGCCAAAATTTATGAAAGCCGAGATATTGCAACAAGTCAAAACTTAATTTTTAATATTGAAAAATAGTTTACACATTATTGTTACTATAGATTTTTTAATTTAATTGTGTTATAATAAATTAAATATATCTTGTGGATGTGATACGGTGTTTGAAAAAACAATCGACATTGAACGAATTGAACAGTTAGTGGCTTTGTTTGGCAACTTCGATGAAAATATTAAGGATATTGAAAAAAGGTATAATGTTGTTATAACAAACCGCGGCAGTCAGATTAAAGTATCGGGCGACCCGAATGATGTTTTAATTGCAGTAAGAACGGTTGAATGTTTAATTGAAATGATAAACAAGGGTGAACAAATTACCGACCAAAGCATTCAGTATGCCGACACACTTGTTCGTGACGGTGAGGATGATAAAATTGGTAAGCTTTTAAACAGTGATTGTGTGTGTATCACTTCTAAGGGTAAGCCAGTAAAGGCAAAAACCCTCGGTCAAAAGAAGTATATTGAAGCTATTAAGAAAAACACCATTACAATCGGCGTTGGCCCTGCAGGTACAGGTAAAACCTTTTTAGCGGTGGCTGTTGCGGTAGCGGCTTTTCGTTCAAAGCAGGTAAACCGCATAATTTTAACCCGCCCCGCTGTTGAAGCAGGGGAAAGCCTTGGCTTCTTACCAGGCGATTTACAGCAAAAAATTGACCCGTATCTCCGCCCGCTATACGATGCACTTTTTGAAATGCTTGGGGCTGAAAACTTTCAGCGTTGTATTGAACGCGGTGATATTGAAGTGGCGCCTTTAGCGTATATGCGCGGCAGAACGCTGGATGACAGCTTTATAATTTTAGATGAAGCGCAAAATACCACAAGTGAACAAATGAAGATGTTTTTAACCCGTCTTGGCTTTAATTCAAAGGCGGTTGTAACGGGTGATATTACCCAAATAGACTTGCCGTCGGGCAAAAAGTCGGGCCTTAAGGATGCGGTGAAAATTCTTAAAAATATTGACGATATTGCAATTATGCGATTATCCGAAAAGGATGTTGTAAGGCACCGCTTAGTGCAGGAAATCATTAAGGCTTATGAAAGAAACGAGGAACTAAATGAACGCAAAGGTTAATATAACAGTAAAAGAAAAAAATGTTGTAATTCCCAAAGAATACCGCGCACTTATCCGTAAAGCGTGTAATGCTGCTTTGAAGTATGAAGGCTTTATAGATAAGGCAGAAATAAATGTGACAATTGTTGATGATGCAAAAATACAGGAATTAAACCGTGAATTCAGGGATATTGATAAATCCACCGATGTGTTGTCTTTTCCGTTGGGTGAGGATGGGGTGTACGATTATAACCCCGAAACCGACGCTTTAATGCTTGGTGATATTGTTATATCATCCGACCACGCTTTAGCTCAGGCCGAGCTTTACGGTCACGGTATTGAGCGTGAAATTGCCTTTTTAACGGTGCATTCAATGCTTCATCTTTTAGGCTATGACCACGTTAATAATTTAGAAGAAGAAAAAGAAATGTTTTATAAACAGGAAGAAATTTTAAAAACAATGGGTTTAGAGGTTAAAAAATGAAACAAACATCTGCTTTTATAACAATTATAGGTCGTCCAAATGTTGGCAAATCCTCACTTATGAACTGCATTTTGGGTCAAAAGGTGGCTATCGTTTCGGACAAGCCACAAACCACCCGTACTAAAATTATGGGCATTAAAACCGAGGGTGAAAACCAAATTGTTTTTATTGACACCCCAGGCTTTCATAAGGCTAAAAACGAGCTTGATAAGAATATGAATAAAGCCGTAAGTGACGGTATGACCGATGTTGATGCGGCTGTTTTAGTGGTTGAGGCTAACCCCAAATTTAAGTTTGACGGTGACAATTTACCACCTGCTGAGGCAAGGCTTATTGAAGACCTTAAGCGCCGCAAAATGAAGGCGGTTTTAGTTATAAATAAAATTGACCTTTTAGAAAAGAAGGACGAGCTGTTTTCACTTATTATGGCATACACAAAAGCGTTTGACTTTGAAGCAGTTGTACCGCTTTCGGCCCGTACAGGTGACGGTGTTGATATTTTGATGACTGAAATTAAAAAGTTTTCAAAGCCTTCGCCCCATTTCTTCCCGTCGGACGATGTTACCGACCAACCCGAAAAGGTAATAGTTGCTGAAATGATTCGTGAAAAGCTTTTACGTTCACTTGATAAAGAGGTACCGCACGGTATTGCGGTTGATTTGGAGCGCTTTGTTGAACGTGACACTGCTGAGGGTGAGCCAATTGTCGAAATTGAAGCCACCATTATTTGCGAAAAGGATTCGCACAAGGGTATTATTATCGGCAAGGGTGGCGCAATGCTTAAAAAAATCGGTATGCAGTCCCGCCGTGATATTGAGGAATTTTTCGGCATTCGCGCATCGGTTAAGCTGTGGGTAAAGGTTAAGGAAGACTGGCGTAACCGCCAAGGTCTTATTCATACCTTTGGATTAGATTAATTTACCTTTTATAATTTTTAAATATTACCTAAAACTAATTTTGGGTGATAAAATGCAAGAAAATAAAAGCTGGCTTAAATTTGCCAAAAGCGGCAAGGTAAGTGACTATTTAAATTATGTAAATTCGTGTAAGGGAAGTGAAGTCATTGGCGGAGAATATAACCCGATTTACAACCGAAGCGCTGGTAATAAAGGAAATGAACGTGGGCGAAAGCGACCGCCTAGTGACACTTTTCAGTAAGGAGCACGGCATTATAAAGGCTTTTGCAAGCGGCGCTAAGGGTATTAAATCCAAAAAGGGCGCCGCAACAAGCCTTCTTACATACGGTAGCTTTACCATTAAGGACAAAAACGGAAGTCTTCGCATTTATGAAGCCACCCCAATAAAAATGTTTTTCGGTGCGGGGGATGATATTGAGGTTTTAACCCTTGCGCAGTATTTTTGTGAGCTTAGCTTTAATTTTGCGGTTAACGGTACAAATAATACCGAATTTTTGCGCCTAATTTTAAATTCGCTTCATTTTTTGACCGTGGCAAAACGCTTTCCGCCGCTTATTAAAGCCATAACCGAGCTTCGTACCGCTACAATTTCGGGTTATGCACCAAACCTAATTGCTTGCGATAACTGCGGTAAATTTGAAGATGATATAATGTACTTTAATACCGAAGACGGTGTTATTACCTGCGGTGAATGTGAAAGGGAACAAAACGCTATTCCTATTGACCGCACAATGCTGTCGGCTATGCGGCATATTGTTTATTCCGACTTTGAAAAGCTTTACAGCTTTGATATACCAAACGACCGCGCAAAGCTTTTAAGTGAGCTCACCTCTGCTTATTTGGTTGCTCAAACCGATTATAGATTTAAAACACTAGACTTCTACAACAGTATTAAGGAGTAAAAAATGTATAATATCGAAAGATATTCCAAAACACTTGAGCTTGATAAAATTTTACAAAGCCTTTCAAACGAAGCATCTATTGCGGAAACCAAGGAACTCTCTTTAAAAATTTTACCCGAAACCGATTTTAAAAGGGTTGGCTTTTTGCTTTCCCAAACCGATTCGGCATATTGCTTTATGGCACAGTATCAGGCGCCCAATTTTGCAGGGGCGAGAAATGTTATATCTGTGTTAAACCGCGCCGAAGCAGGCGCAGTGCTTTCAATGCGCGATTTGCTTGACACTGCCGATACACTGCGTGTCATCCGCACGGTAAAGGCTTGGCGGGAAAACTGCAGCGGTATAACCGAAACACCTTTGCAGGAGCTTTTTGACACATTAGTGCCTAACAAATATTTGGAAGAAAAAATAAGCTTTGCAATTAAAAACGAAGAAGAGCTTAACGATAACGCGTCACCTACCTTATATGATATTCGCCGTAAAATAAGCGCAAAATCTTCAAAGGTGCGTGACTTGCTTGATAAAATTGTTAAAGGTCCCACCGTTAAATACTTGCAGGATGCTATTATAACCCAGCGTGACGGCCGTTTTGTTGTGCCCGTAAAGGCTGAATGTAAGGGTCAGGTAAGCGGTATTGTGCATGACACATCTGCCACGGGCTCTACCATTTTTATTGAGCCAATGTCGGTTGTAGAAACTAACAACGAAATTCGTGTTTTAAAAATTAAAGAAAGTGAAGAAATTGACCGCATTTTAGCCGAATTATCGGCCGAGGCAGGTGGCTTTGTAGGTGGTATTACGGCTTCCTTTAATGCACTGATTCGGCTTGATTTAGTGTTTGCAAAGGCAAAGCTTGCCTATAAAATGCGTGCGGCCCTGCCTAAAATAAACCAAAAGGGCTATACTTACCTTAAAAATGCACGCCATCCGCTTATTAGCAATAAAACGGTTGTGCCCATAACTGTAGGACTTGGCAGGGAATATAACACCCTTGTTATTACAGGTCCCAATACCGGCGGTAAAACCGTAACCATTAAAACAATCGGTCTTTTAAGCCTAATGACAATGTGTGGACTTATGATACCTGTTGACGACGGCAGTGAGGTTGCGGTTTTCAGCAAGATTTTTGCCGATATCGGTGACGAGCAAAGCATCGAGCAATCGCTTTCAACCTTTTCATCCCATATGGTTAATATAATTTCAATTTTAGATAATGCCGATGATGATTCGCTTGTTTTATTTGACGAGCTTTGCGCAGGTACCGACCCAATTGAAGGCGCAGCCCTTGCAAAAGCAATTTTAATGCGGCTTTCTCTTTATGGCAGTAGGGTGGTAGCGACTACCCACTATCCCGAGCTTAAGTCTTACGCAATTGATACCGAAAAGGTGGAAAATGCCTCCTGCGAATTTGATGTGCAAACCTTGAAGCCAACATACCGCCTTATAATAGGTATGCCGGGGCGGTCAAACGCCTTTGCAATATCGGGCAAATTGGGGCTTGATGAAAGCATTATTGAAGCCGCAAAGGAACAGGTTAAGGATGAGGACCTACGCTTTGAAAGGGTTGTGGCTTCCCTTGAAAATGCCCGCCGTGAAGCCGAGGAAGAGCAAAAAAAGGCCCAAAAGCTTCGCATTCAGTTGGATGAAGCCAAGCGCAAAAGCGATATGCGGGAGCACGAGCTTGAAATAAAGCTTGAAAAGGCGATGAACGAAACCCGTGAAAAAGCAAATCAAATTATTGAAAATGCAAGGTATAAGTCGTCACTTTTACTGAACGAGCTTGAAGAAATGAAAAAAGCCATCAATGCCGAAAATGCGGCAAAAATGGCTGAAAAAGCCCGCGGGGCTTATAAATCCACCCTTAAAGAACTTGAGGATGAAGCCGACCCTATAACCGTTAAAAAGGTGGCGGGTGAAGCGGTTACAAGCGTCAATAAGGGTGATATTGTGGTTATTGCAGATATTGGCCGTGATGCAACTGTTATTGATGTTAAAACTGATAAAAAGCAGGCTTATGTTATGGCGGGCGCCATTAAAATGTGGGTCGGCTTTGATAATCTTCGCTTTAAATCAAGCTTTTCACCCACGACCGAACGCCCAAAAACACGCAACGTAACTGGTATTAAATCCCGTGTCGAGCGTCAAGCCGTTACCGAAATTGATTTGCGCGGTCAGGCAAGTGATGAAGCAATTTTAGAGCTTGACAGCTTTATCGACAATGCAGTTTTGTCGGGGATTGATACTATTCGTATTATTCACGGCAAGGGCACAGGTGTGCTTAGAAAAAATGTTCAGGCGCATCTCCGCCACCATAAGAATATAAAATCCTTCCGCCTTGGTACCTTTGGTGAGGGTGAAAACGGTGTAACCATTGCTGAGCTTGAACAGTAATTTTATATTCAAACAAAAGCACGGATGAGCAAAATTGGTGGAGCTCCCAAGGACAGCGAAAAGCCGTGCAGATTATGTCAGTTTTTTTAACGAAGTAATTAGTGCGAAATGTAACCGGAAGGCGTAACGCCTTTCGGTTACTGCTATTTTCAGGCATTTATCTTGCTCCTTTGACAATAATAAATTCTTCCCAAGTCCTGCATAACAGAGAATATTTTGAAAGCTTGAAATATGACTCGCAATACTTCTCTTTCCAAATTGATATATCTACTCCCGTAAGATTGGAACGGTTTGTATAGCTTACGGCTTTTGGGAAATCATACTTTTCGGGTAAAATTAAAAGATAGAATTATCTGGAGGTTATGCAATGGAAAGGATTATAACACAAAGCAGCATTAAAGACTTTCACGCTTGGCTGAAATCAGAGGAAAAGAGTGAAAACACCGTAGAAAAATATATCCGTGACGTAACGGTATTTATGGAGCAGCTTAATGATTGTAAGGTCACAAAAGAAACCGTTATTGCTTATAAAAACAAACTTGTAGAGAGAAAGTATGCCGTGCGGAGTATCAATTCCATGTTAGCATCACTCAACAGTTTTTTCGCCTTCCTCGGATGGTTAGACTTAAAGGTAAAATCCATAAAGCTTCAACGGCAAATCTACTGCCCGAAAGAAAAGGAACTAACCAAAGCGGAGTACTTATGCCTTGTCAATACCGCTAAGAAAAAGGGCAACGAGCGATTAAATCTTATGATACAGACCATTTGTGGTACGGGCATCCGTGTCAGCGAGCTGGAGTTCATTACGGTGGAAGCGGTCAAATGCGGCGAAGCGGTGGTAACGCTGAAAGGTAAAACAAGAACGGTATTTATCGTAAAGGAATTAAAACAAAAATTGCTCCGCTATATAGCAGAGCAAAAAATCACATCAGGGGCAATATTCATAACCCGTAACGGTAAACCAATCAGCCGCACAAACATTTGGCGGGAAATGAAAAACCTTTGTACCGAAGCAGGAGTAAATCCTGACAAAGTGTTTCCACATAATCTGCGCCACCTGTTCGCCCGTACCTTTTACGCCATCGAAAAGGACATAGCCACGCTTGCTGATGTTCTTGGTCACAGCAGTATCAATACTACGCGTATATATATTGTCACTACCGGTGATGAACACCGTCGCCGTATGGAAAATATGCGGTTAATACTATAAAAAAAGCCACCAAAAGCGGCGGCAAAGACATAATCCGTATTATGTTGCTATTGAATGTAAAAATACGGACAAAAAACTATATTACATACGCATTATAGCACTACATTTGCAAAAAGTCAAGGGACTCGTACCCCAAACTATGATATGTAAGATGATTATTGATTTTCAATATAACACAAATAAGCCTTCTCACACTTAAAAATGAAAAGGCTTGGCTTTTTATACCCGTTTCAGATTGTTAGCGTTCGCGATGATACAGCGAAGGCTTTTTTAATGCTCTCGTATATGACATAATACGGATTATGTTTCTGTACAAACGCTTTATGCGCTTATACATATTCGTCAAGAAAATCTATAATAAGGAGGTAATAATAATGACGAATAAAAAAACCACCAAGAAGGCATTGGTGTTGAGTGCGTTTTCCTTAGTACTCTGCTTATCCATGCTAATTGGTACCACATTCGCTTGGTTTACTGACAGCGCTTCAACCGCAGTAAACACCATTCAGTCAGGTAAGCTTGAGGTTGCACTTGAGTATTCTACCGACGGTGGTAATACTTGGGAAAATGCCGAGGGCCAATCCCTAAAGTTTAAGACAGCAGATAACCGTACCACTGACATTCTTTGGGAACCCGGCTGTACTTATGAGCTGCCTGCTATCCGCGTTCGCAACAACGGCAACCTCGCTCTGCAGTATACCATCGTTATCAACGGCGTTACCGGCAACGCAAAGCTTCTCGAAGCTATTGAGTTTACTGCTAATGGTGCTGCTATCACCAACTATAGCGGTCACTTAGACACTACCGATGCTGTATCCGAATCTATCGTGATCAAGGGTCATATGAAGGAAGAAGCAGGCAACGAGTATCAGGGTCTGACCCTCGAAGGTATCGGCATCACCGTTTACGCTACCCAGTACACCTTCGAGTATGACAGCTACAATAATCAGTACGATAAGAATACCGTCATCGCGGGTTCTGCCGCTGAAGCGCAGGCCGCGCTGGACAACGCCGGCCCCAACACGGAGATCAAACTGGTGTCGGGCGTGAACTACGGTACTCTCGTGTTCCGCAGAAATGCTTCCAGTCTGGTCGTTGATATTTCGGCTATTGGCGGCGACGAAACCGGCAATGAGCATTACAGCAGATACGAGAACATTACCATCCTCGGTGCTACAGGTGCAACTGTCGATCAGATCACCTTCGATAATGGTAGAGAAGATGCAAACACTATCTGGAACTACATTGATGTTAAGAACCTTACCATCAAAAATGTAACCTTCTCCGGCGCAAGCACTGCTGTGATGATTCCCGACGGCTTCGCTATTGCTATTGACGGCTTGAGTCTTGTTAATTGTAAAATGACTGATACTGAGGGCAATGACAGATTCGTTTATCAGCCTCACTCCGGTTACAATACCATGAATGATAAGACCACCAGCCAGTTTGTAATGACTTCCGGCGTTAAGAATCTGACCATCACCGGCTGTGAAGTTGTAGGCGCTCATCAGGTGATCGAAGCTCGCCCGATGGAGGGTATTACCATTACCAATAATGTTTTCAAGAATAGTGTTAAGCACGATATCTTGTTGGCTGGTTCCGGTTACGATTATACTGGCATTACCATCACCGGCAACACTTCGGATGGCGCAGGCGATCGCTTTGTTCGTGCCACATCCATTGGCAATGGAACCGTAACCGTTACCGGTAACACAGTTACTAACAACGCCAAGACTGACCCGATCAAAGTTGACGGCGTTACTGGTGGTAACACCAATGTGACTGTCCAGACTACCTGGTAACGACATTCGCATCCGTTTGGAATAATCATTTTTAAGTCCGTCCTAACTCCCCTCGGGGAGTTAGGCGGCAATCAAAGGGCAAAAATGCTTCGCATTTTAAAGTAAGAGGTAAGAAGTAAGGGTGAGTAAGTGAGGTGTCTGCAAAGCCGACAAAATTGTTCGTGCCGAAGGCGCACCGAACCTATTACCTATTCACTATTACTTCAAAACCGCTTCGCAGTTTTTGCCTTTTGATTGCCGTAAGGTTTTTTTATTAAGCGTTTTTGTACCTGCGGCAAGGGCTTATAACCGACTTCGTCAACCGTTTATAAGCTCGTTATTATTACCTATGGCCTCCTGCTTTCGTCGGCAGGAGGCCGACTTTTTATATCATAAGCGGCTTTTCAAACAGCTTGTCTATTACATCATATATAATAAAAAAGAGAGAACATTACGGAAATGAAGCGTGTTGTTCTCTTTTTCTGTTTCTGTGCTTTTATATATTTTTTTGTTTACGGTATTCCCGCGGAGAAGCGCCACACTTCTTTTTAAAAAGCCCCGCAAAATAACAGGGGTCGTGGTAACCAAGTCTTTCGGCAACCTCGCATATCGGGATTTTTGTGTCACGAAGCAAACGCTTTGCAGTTCTCATTTTTTCGTTTAAATGATAATCATAAGGTGGAACACCGTATTCACGGCGGAAAAGCTTTACGCAATAGTCAGGTGAACGGTAAATTACCGAAGAAAGCTCAGTATTACCGATAATCCTATCAAGATTTTTATCAAGATAATCCTTAAGAATAACGGCCTCACGGCTGTGAAGCGCACGACCATCACTGCGGCTAAGCTTTGCAACCGCCTCTAAAAACAGTGCCTGAAGGGTGCAGTCCTCACGGTGACCGTGACTATCGCTTTTTGCAATTTCAGCAACCCTTGTGAAAATGTTTTCAATACCGTTACCACTGAATATTATTTTTTTATCAATACCGTATTGCTCTAAAATTGTAAGGGCAAAATCACCTTCGATATTTATAAAAATTTTTTCCCAAGGGTCGCTTGCTGAGGAATAATATTCATGGACGGTGCCCTTAGGTAAAATATATACAGTATCAGCCCCAACGGTATAAAGCGTTCCGTTATGCTTAATATAACCGGTGCCCTTTATAATGTATTCAATAACGGTGATAGAAGCCACATTTCTTTTAATACGGTAAGCGCCATCACAGTAGGATATCCCCGCCATAGAAATTCTTAACGGGTCATCTACACGAGGAAATGTTTTAATTATTTCCAACATAAATTGTATTCCTCAACTTTATAATTGTATTTCCCTATAATAATGGGTGTTTTAACAATTATAATACAATTATACTAATAAATCAACTGTTAGGAGAATGAATTATGAAAATGCGTATGCCGGCTATTCCGCTTATAACCGTAGACCCATATTTTTCGGTTTGGTCGTATGATAAGGTAAATACTCACGAAGCAGAGCATTGGACCGGTGGCCGAAATACCATTCGCGGATATGTTAAAATCGATTCGGAGATTTTCCGCTTTTTAGGTAGGGGAGATATGAAAAAAATCATCCCTCAGGTTTCGGTTGAGGCCGATGCTTTAAGCACTACAATTGTATACGAAAATGAAAAAATCAGGCTTACTGCTGTGTGGACTTCGCCCATGCTTGTGACCGATTTATATTTATCATCTCGCCCGATTTCATATCTCAAACTTTTTTACGAAAGCCTTGACGGCTTCGACCACGATGTAAGCGTTAAGCTTTATTGCAGTGAGGAGCTTACCCTTAACAATGCGGGAGATGCCCGTGTAATTTCAAAAGAAGAAAAAATTGGCGAATTAACCGCTGTTCGTATGGGTAGAGGTAACCGTAACGTGCTTTGGCGCAGCGGTGACCATGTACGAATAGACTGGGGCTGGTTTTATATGGCTGTCAAGGGTGAAGCATCGGTTGGCAACGACCTTATTGATGATTTATACACCGTTTATGCTGAAACAAAGCTTAATAATGAAGCCCTTTTCTTGTTTGCTTATGACGATATTTATTCACTTGAATACTTTGGTGAAAGGGTGAAGGCCTATTGGAAAAAGGACGGCAAAACCATTAATGAAGCGCTTTTGGAAGCGGCAGGGGAATACGAATCGCTTACTGCACGCTGTAAAGCCTTTTCGGAGGATATGTATGAAAAAGCAAATCGCCTTGGAGGTTTAGAATACGCCGAAATGCTGCAGCTTTGCTACCGACAGGTTATGGCAGCGCACAAGCTTGCGGTTGATAATGAAGGTAAGCTTATCTACATTTCAAAGGAATGTGATTCTAACGGCTGCGCCGCAACTGTTGATGTTACATACCCAAGTGCACCAATGTTTCTTTATTATAATCCCGAGCTTTTAAAGGCAATGCTTAACCCAATAATTAAGTTTGCCAAAAGCGATGCTTGGCCCTTTGATTTTGCGCCGCACGACGTGGGACAATATCCGCTTGTTAACGGTCAGGTATACCGTTGTAATCCCAAAAACGGTTATGATTTAGAACATCAAATGCCTGTTGAAGAGTGCGGTAATATGATTATTTTAGTTGCCGCAATTTGCGATAAATTGGGTGACTACAGCTTTGCCGAGGAAAATATTGACCTGCTTGAAATGTGGAAGGAATATCTCGTAAAATACGGTGAAGACCCTGAAAATCAGCTTTGTACTGACGACTTTGCGGGTACATTGGCACATAACTGTAACCTTTCAATTAAGGCTATAATAGGCATTGCGGGTTATTCTAAAATTCTTTCAGCCCTTGGCAATGCTGAACAGGCAAACGCTGAAATGCAAATTGCAAAGAAATATGCACAGTCCTTCCTTGATCGCGCAAAGAACAGTGACGGAAGCTATGCCTTAACCTATGACCGCCCCGAAACCTTTAGCCTTAAGTATAACGCTGTTTGGGATATGCTTTGGAAAACCGATATTTTCCCCGAAAGCTTTTATAAGGGCGAACTTATGCGTTATAAAAAGGAAATGAATTATTACGGTGTGCCGCTTGACAGCCGTGAAAAATATACCAAGTCTGACTGGACAATGTGGGTTGCCTGTATGGCCGATTCTAAGGAGGATTTTGAATTCTTTGCAAAGCCCTTGTGGAGTGCATACAATACAATGCGCACCCGTTTTGCAATGACAGACTGGTATTATACCGACACCTCTGAAATGAAAAAATTCCGTCACCGTTCGGTTCAGGGCGGATTGTTTTTCAAGCTTTTAATGGACAAAAAGTAGTATTGGTTATATACTTTTTTGTTTTTTTGTGTTAAAATATGGCAAAGGGGTGTTTTATTTGGATAATACTTTATATTATAAAAACCTTAATGTGCCAAACGGAAAAATAGATGTTGTGCTTGATACTGACGCTTATAACGAGGTTGATGACCAATTTGCAATTGCATATATGCTTGGTCACAGCGAAAAGTTTAATGTTAAGGGCATTTGCGCAGCGCCGTTTTTCAATCCCAGATCCGAATCTGCAAAGGACGGTATGGAAAGAAGCTTTAATGAAATTTTAAAGGTGTTAACCCTTGCAGGCTTTGAGGAAATTAAACCTCTTGTATATAAGGGGTCGGAAAGCTATTTGCCTGATGTAAACACACCTGTGCAGTCCGAAGCGGCTGATTTTATGGCACAGCTTTCGGAAAAATATTCACCCGAAAACCCACTTTACATTATAGCAATTGGGGCCATCACCAATGTTGCTTCGGCAATTTTACAAAACCCCAATATGAAGGAAAATTGCGTTGTGGTTTGGCTTGGCGGTCACGCTACCAACATTCCAAAGGGTGCTGTTGAGTTTAATATGAAGCAGGATATTGCGGCTGCCCGCGTGGTTTTTGGTTGCGGTGTTCCGCTTGTACAGTTGCCCTGTAAGGGCGTTGTGGACCGTTTTTTAACAACCCAGCCCGAGCTATCGTATTGGCTTAAGGGTAAAAATGCGTTATGTGATTATCTTTACGAAAACACCGTACAGTATTCCGAAGTTTATTATAAGGGTAAGCCTTGGTCAAAGCCTATATGGGATGTTGCGGCAGTTGCATGGCTTTTGAATGATAATAATAGGTTCATGCAGGATGCCCTTATTTCAAGTCCTATTCCTGAATATGACAAGCAGTATGCCTTTGATAAAACAAGGCACCTAATAAAAAGCGTTTATTGGATAGACCGTGACGCCTTATTTGAGGACTTGTTTAATACATTGGGTGGTATGAAATGAAAATTTACAGCTTAGGCTCGTTAAATATTGACTATGTTTATACGGTTGACCATTTTGTAAGGGCGGGCGAAACCCTTTCAAGTGAAAATATGTCAGTTTTCCCTGGCGGCAAGGGGCTTAATCAATCGGTTGCCGCTTCCCGTGCAGGTGCAAAGGTTGTACACGGCGGCTGTGTTGGCAGCGGCGGGGAGTTTTTAGTTGAAATTATGAACGAATCGGGCGTTAATACCGAAAGAATCAAAACCGTTACTACCTCAAGCGGCCACGCTATAATTCAGGTTGACAAAACAGGTCAAAACTGCATTTTGCTGTTTTCAGGCGCTAATTTTCAAATTGATTGCGAATATATTGAACAGTTTTTGAAGGATGCTCAAAAGGGTGACATTTTGCTTTTGCAAAACGAAATAAGCGGTCTTAGGGATGCTTTTGAAATTGCAAGGCGAATTGGAATGAAGATTGCCTTTAACCCGTCCCCTTACCATAGTGATATTAAAAAATTACCGCTTGAATTTGTTGACCTTTGGTTTTGTAACGAAATTGAAGCAGCCGAGCTTTTCGGTGGTGACACTCCGGAAGAAGCCATGCAAAATTTTATAAATCAATATCCTGAAAGTGCATTGGTTTTAACCCTTGGAAGTAGGGGAAGTGTATATAAGGATAAAGACAAACAAATTAGCCAGTCGGCTTATAAGGTAAAGGCGATTGACACAACCGCCGCGGGTGACACCTTTACAGGTTATTTTCTTTGGGCAGTTTCAAATGAAAAGGATATTAAGTTTGCTTTAGATATTGCTTCAAGGGCTTCCTCTATAACGGTTTCCCGCGAAGGCGCTTCAAAGTCAATTCCATTCGCAAATGAGCTTTAAAAAAGATAGGCATACTCCGTTTGGAGTATGCCTTCTGTTTTTATATTAAAAGTGAAATTTCGCTGTCTGAAATGGCTTTACTTAATGGGTAAAAAGCTTCACCTGTTTTAAGGTAATTATCCATTTTAATAAGACATTCGGCAATAGCCTGCTCGTCCTCGTTAAGACCGCTGTTTTCAAAGCCTTCCAAAGCCTTAAGCTTAAAGCTTTTAATTTTGCCGTTTTCAAGGTAGGTGCAAATACCGTTTTGTATTTCACCGTTTGTACCCCTAACAGTAATGCTTTTTTGCCGTATTTGTGAAAAGTACTGCTCTTTATTAAAATTATAAATTCCAACCCTTTTGCCCCATTTTATAAGGGCAATTTTTTGTTCACTGTTTATTCTTTCGGGTTCAATATCACCATATCTGCCGTTATATCTTGTAAGGCTGTCGGAAAGGGTGAAGCCTTGAACGGTGGGTATTTCGTTTTCATTTATATCAAGGAAAAAACGCATAAGGCTTATTGCGTGATAATCGTGACAGCAGGAAAGTGAAACATAATTAACTTCACCTAAAACACCGCTGTTTATAACTGCTTTAATCGCCTTATTTGTGGGCATAAGGTGGAATTGCTCGGCGACCTGCACTTTATATTCTTTGTTGTAATTTTCTTTAAACTTGTTTATTTGTTGATTACTTATACCTGCAGGTGTTTCGGATAAAACAGCCACGCCATTTTGGCATAACAGCTCAATTTCGTTTAAAATATGGCCCTTATTAACGCAAGAAACCACAAAATCGGGCTTGGTTTCAAGCATTTTTTCGAGATTGTCGAAAATCTTAATGCTATATTTATTGCTAAATTCAGCTTGGGTTTTTTCGTTTCTTAAATATATTCCCGTAATACTGAAAAGGTGGGGAAGGGCATTAGCAACACGAATATAAAATTCGCTGCGCCAGCCACCACCCACAACGGCAAAGCTTATCATAGTTATTCCTCCGTGTAATTCTTTTGGAAGTCCTTGCGGTATTGACTCGGTGTTAAGCCGGTTTGCTTTTTAAATATTTTACTGAAATATTGCTGATTTGTAAAGCCACAATTTTCTGCAATAATATCCATACCAATTGTGGTGTCCCACATCATACGCTTTGCGGCATCAAGCCTAAAACGAATTAAATAATCGTGTGGTGATATGCCCACAGCCGCGGTAAAGCTTGTGTGAAAATAGCTTGGACTTAAATTAACGAATGAAGCAATATCTAATAACTGTATTGGTTTTGCATAATTTTCTTCAATAAAACGTTTTGCCTTGGCAATTGTCGGATAATTTTCCGAAGCGGTATTTGGTATGCTTGCATCAATTAAAATAAGGTTAATGAGTGATAAAATTCGGCTGTATAACAGCAATTGATTCTCATCACTTTCATTAAGCGCAATAATTTCACGAAGTTTTTCCTTAATTCTGTCAGCGTGGCTGCTGTGAAAATATTCGGGCGCACAGTCAAGTATTTTTGCCAAGTCATCTGTGGCTGAAAACTTAATATAAAGTGTTTTAAAGGGCAGTGTGCTGTAACGGATTTGACCGGGCTTCGCTATTTGAATAAAGTCTTGTTTTATAATGTATTCACGCCCGTCACAGTAGGTGGACTTAGCATTTTCAAGATAAAATTCAATTTCGTATTTTGTTACTTTTCTTTCAGGGGAAGTATTAAGACCAGCAAATTATTACAAAGTATTACCGCGAATGGGAAAAGATTATAGACATAAAGGATAACGGCTATTTTGCTACAACACCATTCTTTATTCCTTTTGTGGATGATCCTGCAAAGCTTCGCAAGGCGCAATACTTGTATCTTATGGGCTTATGCGAAGCATATATGCAAAAAAACTCGGCAAAGGAAACCCTTGCCGAGAGTGTAAAGCTTAATAATGACAATATGTTGGCTGTTTTCTGGAGTCGTTTTATTTAAAAACCAGCAGCATATTTTGTAATTGTTTCGAGCAGGTGATTTTTATCACTTGCTCCGCTTGCTGAAATAAGTCGCTTAATGCGGTATTTAACGGCGTTTATGCTTAAAAAACATTCCGAAGCAATGGCTTCAAGTGGCTCGTTTCTAATAAGCATTTTAATAATCGTGCGGTCTGTTGTGTCTGAGGTATTTAAAAATTTATCTACAACAAGCAGGTCGCGCACTGCAATATCGTCATAAAAAGTATCGGCACTGTGCACAAAATCAAGCTTTTGGTTGGTTGTGGTTGTTTCCTTCTTTTTTATTTCAAAATCCCACACAATGCGAATAGTCATAGAAGATACATATTCGTGTTTTTTAAGGGCTTCGTATATGTAAACCGCAGCCCTACCGTATTGCTCGTGATTAGTGTTTGTGGCTAAAATTTTATCTTTATAATATTCCGAAATTGCTGAGTTCGAACAGCTTATAATTGTTAGCTCTTTAAGCTTTTGCGGGTGTTGTTCCTCTAAAAATTTAACCAATGTTATTGCCGCAAAATCGTTTGCGCAAATTACCGAATCATAACACTTTTCGCTGTTAATAAAATTGTTATAGCACTCTTCAAGATTACCGTTATTTGCAAAAACATCAATTTTATCAAACAGGTTACTGGCTGCGCTTTGTAATGTGGTTTCCTTACTGTTATCTGATATAGAATTTGGATTAAAGGCGTAAAGTGCAGGGCATTTCTTGTTATGGGATTTCAGCATCTCTAAAAGATTTTTCATAGAAGCCGACAGGTCGGAGTTTACCCCATTATAAATACAGCCCGGTAGGTTTTCAATTTGGTCGCTTATCAAAATGGGAGTAAAACCGTTTTGGTTAAGCTGCTTAATAGTATGTATGGTCCATTCAACGTCTGCGCTCAAAACAAAAATCCCATCAACATCACGGGGACAGGTATCAAAAATTTCACAAAAAGGAATTCTCTTTTTTCTTAATGCGTTAATCAAGCTTTCAAGTCTTAGCTTGCAGCCGGTACTGATGTAGTTAGCTTCTGTAAGTATGGCAACCATTCAATCACCCTTTCGCCTTATATTATATATATTATAACATAGTAGTTTTATTATTTTCAACAAAAAATTGTGTTTTTTAGCACATAAAACTTTGGCTGATATATAAAGGATTTTTATGTTAAAATTAAAGTGTAGAATAACAGCATTAAGAGGTCTAATTATGAGTGAAGTAAGCGCAAAAAAACATAAGCAAATTATCCCTACCTACATACCTAAAAAAGCTAACGATTTACCGATGTTTTTCGAAAACAAGCCATATCAGGGCGCTTCGGGTAGACTTTATCCTATTCCTTATTCCGACGGTATTACCGACGAGAAAAAGGATGTAGAGTATGATGTATTCACCCTTGAAAACGAATATATTAAAACTCAGGTTTTACCTGCTATCGGCGGTAAGATTTTAAATGGTTATGATAAGGTTGGCGAACACGACTTTATTTATAACAACGAGGTTATTAAACCCGCACTTGTAGGTCTTGCAGGCGCTTGGATTTCTGGCGGTATTGAATTTAACTGGCCTCAACACCACAGACCTACTACATATATGCCTTTGGAAGCTGTTATTGAAGAAAACGAAGACGGCGGCAAAACCGTTTGGACAGGCGAAGTTGAACCCTTTAACAGAATGAAGGGTATGGCAGGTATTACACTTGATAAAGGCAGAAGCTATATCAAGGCAAAAATCCGTGTTTACAACCGTACTGCATTCCCACAAATTTTTATGTGGTGGGCTAACCTTGCTGTTCCTGTAAACGATGATTACAGAACTATTTTCCCACCTGACTGCGAATGGGTAAACGACCACGATAGAAGAGCTGTTCTCGAGTGGCCAATTGCAAAGGGTGTTTATAAAACCGCACGTCCTTACGACTTTGGCGAAGGCACCGACCTTTCACATTACAGCGCTGTTAAGGTTCCTTCAAGCTACCTTATTTCACAAGGTCAGTCTGATATGGACTTTATCGCAGGCTATGACGTTGGCATTAAAAAGGGTATTGCTACCGTTGCTAATCACCACATTTCACCCGGTAAGAAAATGTGGCATTGGGGTATTGGCGATTTCGGTGATATGTGGTGTAACAACCTTACCGATGAAAACGGTCCATACATTGAATTAATGACAGGCGTTTATACTGATAATCAGCCTGACTTTACTTGGATTGCTCCCTACGAATCAAGAGAATTCGAACAATATTGGTATCCTATCCGTGATATTGGGGAAGTTAAGAATGCAACAATTGACGCTGCACTTAATATGGAAAATCGCGAAGACGGTCTTTTCTTCGGCTTTAACGTAACAGGCGCCTTCAAAAACGCTAACGTTCGTGTTGCCGCTAAGGATAAGGTATTATTTACCGAAACCTGCGACATGACACCTGACGTTTCTTATATGAAGACTGTCGATATGGGTGACGTTGACTTCAACGATATTACTGTTTCACTTACAAGTGAAGATGGCAAGGTGCTTGTTTCTTACACACCTTACGTAAGAGGTCAGAAGAAGCCTATCGACCCACGTTTGCCCGTTAAACGTCCTTGCGAAATTGCAACAGTTGAAGAGCTTTACATTAACGGTTACCACCTTGAACAATATAAGCAACACAACTATAAGCCCGAAGCTTATTATCTTGAAGGTATTAAGCGTGATGCAGGCGATATCCGTTGTAACACATCTATGGCTCGTCTTTGCCTTAAGAATGGTGAATTCGAAAAGTGCGTAGAATATTGTGATGTAGCTATTAAGCGTCTTACAATGCGTAACGAACATCCTACCGACACCGAAGCTTTCTATCTTAAGGGCTTGGCTCTTGCATATCTTGGTCAAAATAAGGATGCTTACGATATTCTTTACAAGGCTGCTTGGAACTATACCCACAGAAGTGCTGCTATGTTCGAGCTTGCTTGTCTTGACTGCAAGAACGGTGATTATATTGCCGCTTTACAAAAGCTTGACGAATCTATCGGTTTGAACGTTGGTCATACTAAGGCACAAAATCTTAAGACCGCTATCCTTCGCCGTATTGATATGAACGCTGCTAAGAAGTTGGCCGAAGTAAACATTAAGGACGACTTACTTGACTTGTTTGCAATGGTTGAATATTCTTACTTTGCTGATAATAAGGCAGACATCCAGCAGTTTGCTGAAAAGGCTGAAAATATCATCGACGTTGCTTGCGATTATATCAAGGCAGGTCTTTTAGAGGATGCAATTTACGTACTTGATATGTACAAGGGTGAATATCCCCTTGTTGAATATTATAAGGCGTTTTGCAAGAACGATGTTACATTTGTTAAGGTAGCAGAGGCAATGGATACAGGTTATTGCTTCCCCTCACGTCTTGACGATATTGCCGTTTTGAAATATGCAATTGAAATTGACGAAACTGCTGCAAATGCTTGCTATTATTTAGGCTCACTTTATTATGACCGTTTCCGTTATGAAGAAGCTGCAAATGTTTGGGAAGAAGGCTTAAAGCGCGATAATACCCACGGTAAGATTTGGCGCAACCTTTCGCTTTATTATTTCGATAAGGCAAACAATGCCGAAAAGGCTAAAGAGTGTCTTGAAAATGCACTTAAGTATAAGGACGACCCAAGACTTCTTCTTGAATACGAACAGTTACTTAAGAATATGAATTACACACCGGAACAAAGACTTGAAGTTTACGCTAAATATCCGGAGCTTTTGGCTGAACGCGATGACTGCTATCTTGACAAGCTTACACTTGTTTCACAACTTGGCAAGTTCGAGGAAGCAATTGAAATGGCACGCGTAAAACGCTTCCATATTTACGAGGGTGGCGAAGGTAAGCTTACCAAGCAGCACGCTTGGATGCATGTTCTTTATGGTAAAGAACTTATGGAAAACGGCGAATTTGATAAGTCTGAAAAGATTTATTTCGATGGTGTAAATATGCCTAAGTCATATGGTGAAGCAAAGACCTTCTTTAACCAAGAAGCACACATCTTCTATTACTTAGGTTCCCTTTACGAAAAGCAGGGTGAAACCGAAAAGGCTAAAAAGGCGTTTGAAGAAGCTGCAATTTACAAGGCTGCCGTTTCTGAAATTTCACTTTTCCGTGCACTTGCGCTTAAAAAACTTGGCAATGAAGCCGAAGCAAAGGTTGTACTTGATGAAATGCTTTCGGTTGCTGAAAACTTTATTGTAAATAAAGATCTTCGCACATATTACGGTGTTGGTTCACCTTCACCAATGCCTTTTGAATATGACATTGAAAAGAACAATCTTACAGATGGTTATATTCTTAAAGCATTTGCTTTACTTGGTTACGGCAAGGCTGATGAAGCTAAGTTGGCTATAGACGAAGCAAGAAAGCTTAATCCATACGATTTCAGAATTTTTGCATTTGACAGCATAAAATAAAGCTTTATTTTAACATCATAAATGATGGAGGAAGTATTTTGAGGATTATTAAAGCCGGACATTTAAAGTCAGAGCTCTTCGCTTTTGAAGCCGAACGGCCAAGCGGTAAAAATGAATATACAGTTTTGCATTTTTGTACTGCGTTTGAATTGACTTTAAACGGAGAATCTTTTAGAATAGAGCCACACGGTTGTGTAATATGTAACATCAAAAATATTGGAAACTTCGATGGCTGCGAAGCTGAGTTAGAATGGTTTCGCATATCGGAGGATATTAGTGAATTACTGGTAAAATACAGTCTTGAAACGGATATGGTTTATTACCCAAATAATTACGAGTTTATATCGAAATTTGTTCGTAAGCTAGAAACCGAGCTTGTAACTAAAAATGCGTTTTATGAGGAAATTTGCGAAGCCTATTTGAACGAGTTTTTTGTATTTTTATCCCGTGAGGCAGTTTTGCACAAGCAGGATGTAAGTGTTGATCCAAAAACCAAGGAAAAATTTGATCTTTTGCACCAAAGACTGTCAATGGATTATAGCAAAAAATGGACTGTTGATGATATGGCAAAGCTTGTAAATTTTTCACCATCATATTTGCATACGGTTTACAAACGCGTTTTTGGTATGTCACCGCTTAGTTATATTATAAACCTGCGAATTGAACGTGCAAAAATGATGCTTATAGAATCAAAAATGCCTATAAATGAAATTGCCGAAAACTTAGGCTATTCTAACACAACGCACTTTATACGCCAGTTTACCGGAAAGGTGGGAATATCACCTCTCAAATACCGTTCTAAACATTCGACCGATAAGAAATAATTTAGGGGATGATTTTATGAAAAGGTTTTCAATAATCTATGGAAGCGCTGAAAACGGGTTGCAAAAAAAGTCAATTGAAGTTTTAAGCGAGCTTTTGCTTGATTATACATTTTGTTATCCAACCTGCTTTAAGTGGGATGAGGAAATTCCTTGTGATGAACGCATTTGCATATATATCGGCACAAAGGAAAACAATCCCGTTATTTTGGAAAATTCTAAAGTAAATCTTACACATAGTGAGGAATATTCCATTCAGGTTAAAAACGGAAGGGTATTCATCGAAGGCTTTGACGATGCAGGTGTGCTTTATGGCTGTATGGATTTTTATAACAAATATATCCTTATGCTTGAATACCCGCACGATACCGTTACCTTTGCGGTCGATCCGTTTAAAAACAAGCTTCTGGATTTTGAGTATACATCCTATCCTTCAGTGAAGAATAGAGGTATTTGGACTTGGGGGCACGTAATTTACGACTATAAGTCATTTTTGGACAATATGGTGAAGCTGAAGCTTAATACAATTGTTATTTGGAATGACTATGCGCCGCTAAATGCCCGTGATATAATTGAATATGCACACGGCTGTGGCATAAAGGTTATTTGGGGCTATGCTTGGGGCTGGACAGATGGCTGCAATACTGAATCCTTTGATGAAATATACAGCCAAATTGACAGCATTGTTGAAAAATATGAAAGGGAATACAGCAAGCTTGGCGGCGACGGTATTTACTTTCAGTCAGTTACCGAACTTTCAAGGGACACTATAGGCGGTAAAATTATTGCCGAAGCTGTTACCGATTTTGTAAATCAAACAGCTAATAAGCTGTATGAAAAGCACCCTGATTTAGAGCTTCAATTTGGTCTTCACGCTACAAGCGTTAAAAACCGACTTGAATTTATTAAAAATGTTGACCCACGAATCAGAATTGTTTGGGAAAACTGCGGTTCGTTCCCGTTTTCTTATATTCCTAAAAACGTTGAAGACTTTGAAGATACAAAGGAATACGTTAAGAAAATTGCCGTTTTAAGAGGTAATAACGATAAGTTTGGTGTTGTTACAAAGGGCATTGTTAAGCTTGATTGGAGCACATTTGAATATATGGACGGTCCCGCAAATATCGGTGTTAGTTCAAAGGCGGTAAAGGCTAATCGTGTAACCAGAAAAAACAAGGTGTGGAAGTATATTCAGGCATATTGGCTAAGCTATGCTGATAAGGCTTATGAAATGACAAAAGCAATGTGCGAAGCCAAAAACGGCGACCTTTATATGACCCCTCTTGTTGAAGACGGTATGTTTGAAGAAAATATTATGTTCCCCGCAGCACTTATGAGTGAAATGATGTGGGATACTAACTGTGAAGTTAACAAAATGATGACTGAGGTTGCGCTTAGAAGCTATGTGGATTTTGCTTGATATGAGGTGTTAATAGTGAATTTTAAAAACGATTTATTAAACAACATTTTGCCTTTTTGGCTTAATAATGCTATTGACCGTGAAAACGGCGGAATTTTCACCTGCCTTGACAGAGAAGGCAATATTTACGGTACTGATAAAAGCGTCTGGTTTCAGGGCAGGGCGCTATGGTCTTTTTGCAAGGCTTACAATTCGGTAGAAAAACGCCCCGAATTTTTAGAAGCGGCAAAATGTATTTACGATTTTTTACCAAAGTGCACCGATACTGACGGCAGAATGTATTTTACCGTAACTAAGGATGGCCGCGGTCTTCAAAAGCGCAGGTACTATTTTTCTGAAACCTTTGCAGCAATTGGTTGTGCGGAATATTATAAAGCAACTAACGATATAAATGCGCTCGAAATGGCTGAAAAATATTTTACTGTGGCTTATGAATGTTTTACCGGTAAGCGCGAAAATGCGCCGAAAATCAACCCCGAAAATTATAAGGCAAAAGCACTTTCACCCGTTATGATAATGCTTTCAACCGCTCAGGTTATGAGAAGTATGGAAAGCGATAAAAAAGAATGGTATTCTGAAATTGCTGGTGAATGCCTAAATGAAGTGTTATACGGCGGCTTTTTAACAGAAAAGGCTTTGCTGGAAAGTGTTACAACCTACGGTAAGGCAGTTGACAGTCCAAACGGTCGAATTGTAAACCCCGGACATTCGATGGAGGCGGCGTGGTTTATTATGCTTGAGGGCGTTTTAACCAACAACCAAATAGCAATTTGTGCCGCAAGAAATATTATTGATATTACCTGGCCTTTGGGCTGGGATCAAAGGGGCGGCATTATTGCGTTTTGCGATGTTGAAAAAAAGCCACCCGTTCAGCTTGAATGGGATATGAAGCTTTGGTGGCCCCAATGCGAAACCCTTATCGCTCTTCGTATGGCGTATATGCTTTTCGGAGAAGAAAAATATAAAGTTATGTATGACACGGTTTTAAATTATTGTGAGGAACATTTTGTAGATAAGCAGTACGGTGAATGGTACGGTTATTTGCATTACGATAATACTATTTCAACAACCCTTAAGGGTAATATTTTTAAGGGCCCGTTCCATATTCCAAGGCTGTATGCCTTAATGTCAGTATTAGACGAAACCGAGGATATTAAAAGGCTTGTTTAACCTTTGAGGTGAATGCCACGTATAATATTCGTAAAAATTATGAAATGGCCCGTAGTCTTGCAACAGGCGGTATGATACCGAAGAAGTAATTAATCTTAAGCGGGGCGAAAATTTTATAAAGGTAACCTTTGCAGGTGAACCCAATACCGAATATGAGCCTTTAACTAAGCAAACCTTTCCCGCTTTAAGGCAGGATATTAAACTCGCAAACTTTAAGCTTGAGCTTATAAGTCAATTATAAGGAGGAAATAAAATGGGAGAAAGATGGAGTAAGGAAAGGGTATGGCAGTGGTACAATAGCCGTCCTTGGCTTCGCGGTTGCAACTATATGAGCGCCGACTGCGCAAACCGTATAGACCAATGGCAGTCGCTTGGCTTTGAGGAACGCCTTGAAACCACCGACCGTGAGCTTGCACTTGCGGCCGAAACAGGCTTTAACACAATTAGAATAGTTCTTGAATTTATTGTTTGGAAGGAAGAGCACGATACCTTTTTCGAACGCTTTGACCGCTATTTAGATGTTTGTGCAAAGCACGGGATTTCCTGTATGGTGGTTTTCGGTAACGACTGTATGCCCCCGAAGCGCGAGGGGTGGAGACCTTTAGAGCTTGGTGTTCAGCATTATGATTGGGGTTATCACGGCGGACGTAAAAATTCTCAGCACGGAACCTTTAGTGAAATGGGCTACCATATAATTGACGACCCTGAAATTGCCAAGGAGCATTACGAATGGGTGCGCGAGACAGTTACAAGATATAAAGATGACGAGCGTATCATTATTTGGGATGTCTGGAACGAACCGGGCAACAGTAACCGTGGTACTACATCTTTACCTCATATTAAAAAATTCTTTGAAATCATTCGCGAAATTGACCCCATTCAGCCCTTGACTGCTGCTGTTTGGAGAGGCGCTTGGAACTTAGAAAAGATTTCTAAAGAGCAGCGTTATTTGCTTGATAATTCGGATATTATTTCCTACCATAACTATGGTCCATATACCGACAACATTATAATTATCCGTAATCTTAAAACCTTTGGTCGACCGATTATTAACACCGAATGGCTTGGTCGTTGTAACGGTAACAATGTTCAGGAAATGTTCCCGCTTTTTTACCTTGAAAAGATAGGCTGCTACAATTGGGGCTTTGTTGCGGGTAAATACCAAACCTACGAGCCGTATAATTCCGCATGGGACAAGTATGAAAAAGATCCCAATTTCAAATTCGATTTCACAAAGTGGTATCACGACCTTTATAGACCGAGCTATCATCCCTATGACCCGAAAGAAATTGAGCTTATTAAAAGGTTTTGCCGCTTAGCTGACCAGGATTTTGAAAAGAGTAAGGAAAAAAAGTATGATTAAAACCTATGAAATTAAAAGTGGGTTGTGGCAGGCAAAGATCTCAGCCGAGCTGGGCGCAAACGTAGTAAGCCTTAAATATGACGGAAAGGATGTTTTTGTCCCGCTTGAAAATATGGAACAGCTTACAGCAAATCCGTATATTCAAGGTGCACCGATATTACTTCCCGCTAACCGCACGGCTGACGGTAAGTTTTCCTTTGAGGGTAAGGCTTATCAGTTAGAAATTACCGAAGCCTCTACCGGTGCAAACCTTCACGGCATTGTTCACAGGCAGGCCTTTACCGTTATTGAACACGGCAGGGATAAAATCACCCTAAGCTTTGAAAATAAAGGTCTGGCATATCCGTTTTTCTTTGTTTTAACGGTTACATATTATTTCGAAAACGGTGCCTTTGCTCAAAGGTATGATATAAAAAATAACGGAAGCTGTAATATGCCGTTCACCTTTGCGCTTCATACAACCTTTGTTGAGCCCGAAAGCTTTTCTGTTCCGATTGATGCTTGTCATAAAAAGAATGAAAAGCACTTGCCCATTGGCAGTTATTTCCCACTAAATGAGCAGGAAAGCCGTTATGTTACGGGCAGCCCTTCAAAGGATTTGATGGTTTCAGGCTATTATCGTGCTTGCGGTCATACAGCTTATGTTGGCGATTTTTCATATACTGCATCTGATAATTTTAACCATTGGATTCTTTTTAACGGTGCAGGAAAGAGAGGACTTTTATGTGTGGAGCCACAGTGTGGCGCTGTAAACGGTCTTAATATTGAGGGCGGATGTAAGGTGCTTGCACCAAACGAAACTGAAACTCTTTTTACTTTTATTAAAAAAACCTGATAAAGCAAAAAATTATGTTTTCTAAAAAAGATAATAGTATTTGTCAATTATTTAATAGTATATTTTATTGACTAATTGCTATTCGATTTTGTATAATATTAACAATAATGAGGGTGAGTGTTTGACTTGCTGACAGTTATATCTTACAACAATATTTTTTGTGTGGGTTATAAGTGACAGGTTTATTGTTTTTGATGGAACACTTACTCAAGGGAGCGATTACTATGATAAGAATGTTTACAACAAATATTGTTCGCGAGCTAACCGAGCTTGGCGGTAGCTGGAAAATGCTTCAGCTTTCCGAAAAGGATGAGGTTGTTAAAGAGTATATGGCTGTGATCCCATCTTGTTGGGAAAGCATGCGCGGTCTTGAAAATTTTCGTGGTCATTGCAAATATTCAAGAGCTGTTCAAACTAAAGCGGGTAACTATCGTTTAATATTTAATGGTGTAAGCCACACAGCAAATGTTTATTTTGACGGTGTTCACATCGGTTATCATTACGGTGCATATACACCCTTTGATATTGTGCTTCCAAATGTTTCACAGGGCGAACATATTTTAGAGGTTGTTGCCGATAACCGCTTTTCTGAAGGCTCAACCTTACATATTCCTAACGACTATAGAAGCTGGGGCGGTATTACAAGACCTGTAGTGCTTGAAAAAATCAGTGATGCATTTATTCGATATATTCACGTCACCACCAAGCAAACCGATGCGGGCTGGGATGCCGATATTGAAATTGCTGTAAACAATGTTTCAGCTAAGGACAATACCCTTAATGCTAAGGTAACAATTGAAGGACAAACAGTAGAATTTGATAAAATTACTTTCACTGACGGTGTTTGCAAATTAAATGCAACTCTTTCTTTCGAAAAAGTAGAAGCATGGTGTCAGGAAAACCCTGCGCTTTATATGGCCAGGGCTGAGCTTATTTGCGACGGCAAGGTTATTGATGACCTTAATGAACGCTTTGGCTTCCGTGAAGTAAAGGTTGTAGGCCGTGACATTCTTGTAAACGGTCGCGCCATTTATATAAAGGGCTTTAACCGTCACGAAGAATTTGGTGTACTGGGTAACGCTGTCCCTGAAAATGCAATGGCAATGGACCTTGATATTATCGCTTCTACCGGCGCAAACCTTGTTCGTACAAGCCATTACCCTAATGATGAAAGGTTCCTGGATCTTTGCGATGAACGTGGCTTCTTTGTATGGGAGGAATCACACGCACGCCAAATTTACGCTAAAAAGATGTCACATCCCAACTTTAAGGTTCAGGCAGGTGCTTGCATTGATGAGATGATTATTAACCATTATAATCACCCTTCAATAATTATGTGGGGCCTTCTTAACGAATGTGAATCCTATACCGACATTGGCCGCGACGCTCATGTTTTCCACTATGACAGAATAAAAAGTCTTGACAAATCCCGTCCGGTTACTGCGGCTGCAAATAAATTCTTTAAGGATATTTGTCATGACCTTCCCGATATTCTTTCGTTTAACGTTTATCCTCAGTGGTATTACGACCATGAACCTGTTGATTTTGTAAATCGTCTTGAAGAATATGCAAGACAGCAAAAGGACATTGACCGCCCGATACTTATAAGTGAGTTTGGCGCTGCAGCAATTTATGGCTACCGTGCTTTCAGTGCTGTCAAATATTCTGAAGACCGTCAGGCCGATATTTTAAAGAGCCTTATAGAAACCTTTTACGGTATGGACAATGTTTCGGGTATGATTATTTGGATGTTTGCTGACGGCCGTGTAGACAACACCTTTGTTGATTGGAACTCCCGTCCTAAAACTCAAAACAATAAGGGCGTTGTTGATATTTACCGCCGTCCTAAGATGTCATATTACACAGTAAGCGATTTGTTTAACAAGATGGCAAATTATGTTGATGAGAAGGAGAATAAAAAATGAGTGAAGAAATCTTAAAAGCCATTGAAGAGCATGGCGTTCACGCAAGGGTTATTACACCTGATGATGACGGTCATTATTTCTTTGCCTATTATGATCTTCAGCCCTTTGATTCAACCGGCAGGTACCATTTAGTACACAAGGTTGCATTCGAAGACAGAATCCCCGGTCCTGACGATGTTTGTGAAATCGGTATGATTGATTTGCAGGACGGCAACAAGTTTATAAAGCTTGCTGAAACTTATGCCTGGAATTTCCAGCAGGGTGCTTTGCTTCGTTGGTACCGTGATGATGACCACATTCTTTTCAATGTTTATGAGGACGGCAAATACGGCTGCTGTGTTCTTAACATAAAAACAGGGGAAAAGAAAATTCTTCCCATGCCTATTGCTGACGTTTCGCCCGACGGTAAGTGGGGTCTTTCGATAAACTTTATGCGTATTTGGAATTTCCGCGCGGGTTATGGCTACTGTCAGGTTAAGGACCCTTGGTTTGATGTAAAAGCACCTGAGGATGACGGCCTTTTCCTTATGAATATGGAAACAGGTGAAACCAAAATGCTTGCAAGCTATGCCCAAATCAGAAAGCAGTTCTATTTTGAACCCAACTCTAACGGCAAGCTTGTTATTAACCACATTAACTTTAACACCACGGGTGACCGTTACGTAATGCTTTTCCGTAATTTCCCCGAGCCTGGCATGTGGTGGAGAACACAGCTAATTTCCGGTGACCTTGAGGGTAACCTTTATATGATTACCAATTTCGCTGTAAATTCGCATTACCATTGGAAAAATGCAAATCAGCTTCTTATTTGGGGCGGTGCTACTACAGATCCCAAGGATGCAGACCTTAGAATTTATGAAGACCTTACAAAAAATTGCTATGTTTTGCCAAAGCGTGAAATGAGCACCGTTTTAGATGACCCGAATAAAGACATTCACTGTCTTTGGTCACCAAACAGGAAATATATTTTGGGTGACGGCTACGGCGACAACTCGCATTATAGAAATTTACATTTTATTGACCCCGAAAAGAATACCGACACAATTATAGGTAGGTATTACTCATACACAACTGATGGTAAAACAGGTGAGTACCGCTGTGACCTGCACGCCCGTTTTGACCGTAGTGGCAGATATGTTTCATTCGACAGTAACCATACCGGCAAGCGCACTGTATGTCTTATTGATATGAGTGAGCTTGAAGGTTATGAATATTAAAATTTTAAATATGGAGGAACTAAAAATGCTAAAAAAATTGATATCAATTCTCATGTGCGTTGTTTTACTTCTTTCTTTTGCCGCTTGCACCGGCGATAAGGATGGTGATTTGGATAATAACGGTAAATTCAATCAATCTACCGTTAAGCTTCCCGATTATAAGCCCACAAGCGATAAAATAAAGTATCTTTGTACTACAGATCCTGCAAGATATAAGGACCCTGTAAACTGGGAATACAGCTTTGCTCAAAAATTAAAGCTGGAATACGATGTGGAAATTGAAATTATTCGCACAACGAATAACGAGCTTCCCACCCAGGCTGCACGATTGGTGCTTTCGGGTCAATCGCCTGACCTTATTCAGTATCGCGCAAAGGATGACCCCACCTTTATTAAAAACGGTATAGTTCAGCCTGTTGACGATCTTCTTTCCTTCGATGAAACTGTATTTAAGCATCTTAAGGATGTAAACGAGCTTTTCCGTTATAAAGACGGTAAGCTTTACACATTCGTTCGTAACTACAGAAACGATGGTTTTTGTTATTACTGGCTTGAAGACCTTGCTGAAGCCGGACTTGAAACTCCTCGTGAGCTTTATTATAAGGGCGAATGGACCTGGTCAAAGTTTGAAGAATATGCTAAAAAGCTTACTGTAAAGGGTTCTGACGGCAGCGTTGAACGCTATGGTGCAACATATTCACAACTAATGCATACTGTTACAGGTGAAACACTTGTAAAATATGAAAACGGTATTTACAAGAATAACCTACGCAGCAGTAAGCTTGCTGATTTCTTTAATAGAACTTCAAAGGCTACCTTCGAAGATAAGTACATCGAGCCCACCTCTTCAACTCAGGATTCATTTAAGGGCCATAAGGTTTCTATTTGTCTTTCTGCAAGAGATATGGTTGATAACAGACTTCACGATGAACAAAAGAATGGTCTTGTAAGCTTCTCACCGCTTCCTAAGTGGGACGGCGCCGATAAGTATTATACTCCTGCATGGTTCGGTACAACTTGGATTGCTAAGGATGCCCCCAACATTGACGGTGCGCGTGCATTTTTTGCAGTATATGTTCTTCTTATCAGTAACGTTGACCCTGTTATTGAAGAACAGGTACGCGCTTTATCAAAAGCAACCAAGGGCTATTCTGATGAAGATTATGCAATGTTTAAGGAAATGGATGACTATTCTAAATTTACTTTAGTTCAGGTTCGTGATGAAGGTCTTGGCGTTAACTGGAGTTCCACTCAGCGTGCTGACTTCCTTAACAGTGTTATGAGATGGAATAGATCCTGGGCTTCCCAAGTAGAATCCAATTTCCCGCTTTTGAATGCGGCAATTAACGAAACTAAATAATTACTTTAGACCCTAAAATGTCTTATGTAAGACGCACAGTGGGTTAGGTAATTAAAAAGCTGACCCACGGTAAGATGAAGGGAGATATTTTTGTGCTAAAAAAACTGACTTCTTTTGCACTTGCTATTACAATTGTAGCAACGGTTATGTTACCTGTTGTCTTTGTAAGTGCGTCTGACAATGAAGAAAAGTCTGAAAAGCTACCCGCAAAGCAGGGTACATATTATGCTTATTTAGAACAACTCGGGGAGGACATAACAAATTGCCCCGAAGAAAACATTGAAATTGATGCTACACTTTTTGCCGAGCCTTCAAAGCTCGGCATTGAGTGTATTTTGGAAAAGAATGCAGTAGTGCTTGAAAATACAGGTGACAAGCTTACCGTTAAGGCTAACGTAAAGCAAAGCGGTTTTTACAATATTTCGCTTACCTACGCTGCAATTATCGCCAACGGTTCAGATATTGAATACACTTTTGAAATTGACGGTAAAACCTGCTTTGACGGTATGAAAAAGCTTATTCTTCCTCGCGTATTCCAAATTGCCGAGGGTGATTTCCCACAGGACAACCGTGGTAACGAGCTTCGCCCCGACCAAACCGAAGTTCAAATGTGGAAGGAATATGTAATTGAGGATGCTGAGGGTATTCTTGAAAAGCCTTACGGTTTTTATCTTTCTAAGGGTGAACACGAGCTTTCCTTTACACTTCAAAGAGAAAAAATGGCAATTGCCGAGGTTCGTATTTTTAACGATGCCGCATTGCCTTCGTATACTGCGCCTACCGATGCAGGCAAGGTTTCGGCAAAGCCTATTGTAATTGAGGCTGAACACGCTAAATATACTACTTCTTCAATGCTTTACCCCTTAAGCGTTATGAATAACCCCAATACTACACCTTCAAACCCAAGCCTTGTTCGACTTAATACTATCGGCGGCGAAAATTGGGTTTATCCCTCACAGGCTTTAACCTGGGAATTTGAAATAGAAGAAAGCGGCTACTATTCAATTGGTATGCGCTATCTTCAGGATATTAACAACGGTATGGATTCTCACAGAAGAATCAAAATTGATGGCGAATATCCCTTTAATGAAATGGCCGATCAGGCCTTTAGCTATAGCCGCAAATGGAAAAGGGTTTCCCTTGGCGGCAGTGACGCCTATTATTTTTATTTTGAAAAGGGAACACACACTATTGAAATGTCGGTAACTACAGGTGATATGGCTAAGCTTATTTCTGAGGTTGACGATGCGGTTTATAAGCTAAGTGAAATGTACCGTAAAATCATTATGATTACCGGTACCGCACCCGATATTTACCGTGACTATTACTTGGATGAAATGATACCTGACCTTATGGATAATATGCGTCTTGTATCTACAGTGCTTAAAAGATGCGAAAAACAGTTTATTGAAAAAACAGGTGTTGCAGGCGGTGAAACCGCAACCATTACCCAAATTTATTATCAGCTTGATGACTTTGTTGAAAGCCCCCACAGTATCCCTTCACGCCTTTCAACCTTTGAAACCAATATATCATCACTTGCTACTTGGGTTATGGACAACCGTGAGCAACCCCTTGAAATTGATAAGCTTTACATAAACGGCTACGGCACAGAGCTTCCAAAGGATGAATATAACTTCTTTGAATCTGCTTGGTTCTTGGTTAAATCCTTCCTAATGTCATTCGTAACCGATTATTCCTCAGTTGGTAACGTTTACGACACTGACGAGGTTATAACCGTTTGGATGAGCTCAGGTCGTGACCAGGCTGAAGTTGTTAAAAGTATGATTGACAGCGATTTTTCAAAGAATAAGGGAATTGCTGTTAACTTTGCAATTTCTTCAGCGCTTGTTCAGGCTGTAATGGCAGGCAAGGGCCCTGACGTTGCTATTAATATCAGCCGTGGTCAGCCTGTTAACCTTGCGCTTCGTGAAGCCGTGCTTCCCATCAGCAAGTTTAAGGATTATAAGGACGTGGCGGCAACCTATACTGAAACCGACCTTATTCCTTACCACTTTAACGGTGACTGCTATGCATTGCCTGAAACCAAGACCTTTTATATGATGTTCTACAGAACTGACATATTTAACGAGCTTGGTATTACACCCCCTAAAACTTGGGATGAGTTCTATTACATTGCAGAAGTGCTTCAGAGAAATAATATGAATATGGGTATTCCTTATTCAAGTATGAGCGCTTCCGAAGCTGTAAGCAGCGGTGTAGGCTCACATTCAATTTTCCCGACACTTCTTTTACAAAACGGCGTAAGACTTTATGCCGACGATTTGCGTTCAACAAATCTTTCGGGTGAAGTGGGCTATAAGACATTTAAGATGTGGACCGAATTCTACACCCTTTACGGCTTCGACGTTGAAAAGAATGACTTTAACCGTTTCCGCAGCGGTGAAATGCCCCTTACCATTTCTAAATACACCTTCTATAACCAGCTTTACGTTGCGGCACCTGAAATTCGTGGCCTTTGGGCAATGGCCCCCATTCCCGCAACCGTTAACGAGGATGGCACCTTAAATCGTTCACAGGTTGGTGCAGGCACTGCTTGCGTAATGCTTCGCGGCGCCAAAAATCAAGACAGCGCTTGGGAATTTATGAAGTGGTGGACCGATGCTGATACACAGGGTACCTATGGCCGACAAATTGAATCGGTGCTTGGTCCTGCATCTCGTTACGCTCCCTGTAAAGCAGAGGCTGTAAAGCAAATTCCGTGGTCGGGCGTTGAGCTTGAAATGCTGCTTAGTCAGTTTGAAAATGTTTATGAGCTTGAAGAAATCCCCGGTGGTTATTATTCTTCAAGAAATATTGACAACGCCTTTAAGGAAGTTGTTTACAATAACGAAAATCCTCGCGAAATTTTAAATTACTGGAATGATAAGACCAACGACGAAATTATTCGTAAGCGTAAAGAATTCGGTCTTGAATAGAAAGGAGGAGAGTAAATCTTGAAAAAACGAAATAATCAAGGTGTTTTACAGTTAATGCGTAAGAATTGGCAAAGCTATGCGCTTATGACTCCGTTTTTAATACTCTTCTCTATATTCACAATCATACCTGTTCTTATAGCAATTGTTTTAAGCTTTACACAGTTTAACATTTTTACAATGCCTGAATTTGTCGGCTGGGACAATTATGTAAGAATGATTCTTGATGATGACGTATTCTTAATTGCAATTAAAAACACATTTATATTTGCAGTTGTAACGGGTCCTATCAGCTTTATTCTTTGCTTCTTCTTTGCTTGGATAATTAACGATTATCCAAAGCCTATCAGAAGCTTTTTGACAGTTCTTTTCTATGCACCCGTGCTTTCAGGTCAGGTTTACACAATTTGGAAGTTCGTGTTCAGTGCCGATGCATACGGTCTTTTGAACGGCTTTTTAATGAAGTTCGGTTTTATTAACGAGCCTATCGGTTGGTTTAACGATGCCGACTATGTTCTTCCGCTTTGTATTTTCGTACAGCTTTGGTTGTCCTTCGGTACAGGCTTCCTTACCTTTATCGCAGGTCTTCAGGGTGTTGACGGCGGTCTTTACGAAGCAGGTTATATTGACGGTATAAGCAACCGCTTCCAAGAAATGTGGTATATCACACTTCCTTGTATGAAATCTCAGCTTTTGTTTGCGGCTATTATGCAAATTGTTTCTTCATTCTCGGTTTCGGCTGTTCCCGAAGCGCTTGCGGGCTTCCCAAGTGTTTCCTACAGTGCGGAAACTATCGTTACACACATAAAGGACTATGGTAACGTCCGCTATGAAATGGGTTATGCCTGCGCTTTGGCTACAACACTTTTCTTGTTTATGGTAGTTACCAAGTCACTTATTACTAAAGTACTGAATAGGGTGGGCAGATAAAATGACTAAAATAAAAAAGCTTTTTAAGCTCTCATCCTTAACCTCACGCAGCAGTAAGCACTTCTCACGAAGTGTTGGCGGCAATATTGCTATTACCGTTGTTGTTTTGCTTATGGCATCAGTGCTGGCATTACCTCTTTTGTACGCAATTGTATCAGCCTTTAAGCCTATGGAAGAAATTTTTATTTTCCCGCCCAGGTTTATGGTACAGAATCCTACGTTAGATAACTTTCAGGATTTGGGCAAATACATTTCCGACCTTTGGGTACCTTTCCCAAGGTATTTATTCAACAGTGTTATAATTACAACTGTTTCAACTGTCGGCAACATTCTTATATGCAGTGCCTGCGCTTATCCGCTTGCGCTTCATAAATTCCCCGGCCGCGAAGCTATTTTCCAAATAGTTGTTGTTGCGCTTATGTTCGTTGGTCAGGTAACCTTCTTGCCCCGTTATCTTGTTATGGCTAAATTGGGAATGATTGACACATGGTTTGCGCTTATTCTTCCCGATATGGCAACCTCTCTCGGTGTATTTCTTATGAAGCAGTTTATGGAACAGCTTCCAATGTCTATTATTGAAGCTGCCCGTATTGACGGTTATAACGAGCTTAAGATTTACTGGCACATTGTAATGCCTAATGTTAAGCCTGCTTGGCTTACCTTGGTAATATTTTCATTCCAGGGGATTTGGAACGACACATCAGTATCCACAATGGTATTTACCGAAAGCCTTAGAACGCTTCCTACAGCCTTAAGTCAGGTAAGCGGCGGCGGTATTGCCCGTGTTGGTGCTTCATCGGCGGCGGCGCTTATACTTATGACACCCCCGATTTTATTGTTTATTTTTGCGCAAAACCGTGTTGTTGAAACAATGGCCTTTGCCGCTATTAAGGAGTGATAACGCAAATGCTGAAAACTAAATTATCTTCAGTTTCCCGCTTTTTTAAGGTTGTTTGCAGCTCTTTAATAATACTTTGCTTGTTGTCAACCACTGTTTTTGCCGCAAGTGACCTTTCGTACGACGGCTATAATTACGATGCTTACGGTGTATCCACCCCTGCTCCCGAAGGGTACGAGCCCTTGCTTCAAATTCGCGGTGAGGAATTACCTTGCGGTTCATTCAACGCACCTGAGGATATTTTTTATGCTAAGGATGAAAAAATATATATTGCCGATACAGGTAACAACCGCATAGTTGTGCTTAATAAGAACTATGGCTATGAAAGACAAATTGACACTATTGTTATTGACGGCAAGCCCGAAGCCTTGGAAAAGCCCAACGGTGTTTATGTGGCAAACGATAATTTATACATTGTACAAAGTGAAAAGCAGCGTGTGCTTCGCTGTAGTCTTAGCGGGGAAGTGCTTTCACAGTTTTTACGCCCCGTTTCTGATATTTTTAATGACGAAATGACTTACACACCTATTAAGGTGCTTGTAAACAATTCCGGCACAGTTTATGTGCTTGTTAAAAACTTCGTTTACGGTGCACTTACATATTCTCCCGAAGGCGAGTTTTTAAACTACTACGGTAGCAACAAGGTTAGTGCCACCTTGGAGGTTTTGCTTGACTATTTTTGGAAGCAAATTATGAGTAAGGAACAAATTGACCAAATGAAGCGTTATGTTCCTACTGAATATGCTAACTTCTGTATTGATGACGATAACTTTATTTATACCGTTACAAAGGGGGTTACTGCAAATCAGGTTTGTCGCCTTAACACCTTGGGTGAAAATGTTTTAACTGTTTATGAAAGGAATATTTCAGGCCATACGGGTAAATTCGGTGACCTTGAGCGTCAAAAAATGGACGGTATCTGGACAACCAACACCTTCGTTGATATTGCGGTAGATTCTGACGGCTTTATTAACATTCTTGACCAGGAAAACGGCAGAATTTTCCAATTTGACCCCGAAAGCCGTCTTATGCATATATTTGGCGGTAACGCTAATGTGGGCTATGGCTTTGCAAAAGCAACCTCACTTGAAGTTATCGGTGATGAAATTCTTGTTGTTGATTCCGTTAAAAACACCCTAACTGTTTTTTCTCCCACCGAATATGGCGTGCTGGTTAAAAATGCCGTTATGCTTTACAACGACGGCTTCTATACCGAAGCGGCTACCGCTTGGGAAGAAATTATTACCCGCAACCGCAACTTTGAGCTTGCGTATGACGGTCTTGGCAAAGCTGCCTTTGAAGCAGGGGAATACCAGAAGGCAATGAAATATTACAAGCTTGCCTTCAGCCGTGACGGTTATTCCGATGCATTTAAGGAATACCGCGCCGATTTATTGCGTGTATCTATTCCTTACATTGCAACTGCACTTATTGTTATAGTGCTTGCAATTGCTATTATCAGACTTAAGTTTAAGCCTAAATTTAAGATTATGGATACAACCACAATGCAGGTTTTATTCCACCCGTCTGACACATTGTTTGAAATGAAGTATCATAAACGCTTCAGCACAAAGGTTGTTCTTGTTGTGTTACTGTTTATGTTCATTTCTTTAATTTGTACAAGGCAATTAACTGCGTTTACCTTTAACTACAACAATATTGAAGAGGGTAATATGCTTGTTGTTCTTTTCGCATTATTGTTTGTTTTCGTTGCTTTTTGTACGGTTAACTGGTGTATTACCTCCTTGCTTGATGGTAAGGGAAAGTTTAAGGAAATTGCTTGCAGTACCGCCTATGCACTTATACCTTATGTTGCATGCTCTTATCTTTCTGTAATGCTTAGCTACTTTATTACTATTGATGAAGGTATGTTTATGAGCATTATCACAGCAGTCGGCTTCTTATGGAGCGGCATATTGCTTATTTCGGCCTTTAAAACAATACACGAATATAGCTTTACTAAGTCTGTGCTCAGCATTATTATTACCGTGCTTGGCGTTATAATGCTTATATTCCTTTGCGTATTGCTTGTTGGTCTTTTGGAACAAATAGTTTCCTTCTTTGCAACAATCTATAACGAAATTATGTACCGATAACAATTGAAGGGAGAACAGGTTTTTATGAAAAAATTTAATATTAAAAGCGTGTTTGCTTTAGTGCTTTGCTTGGCAATTGTTCTTTCAATCAATGTTTACGGTGCTACTGAGAAGCCTGTGGATGTTACTTCAGGGCTTTCGGTAATACAAAAAACTGATGAATACAAGCTTATGGGTGAGGATTCGGGTCTTAAGCTGTTTTTGAACCCCAAAACGACTAACTTTTATGTTGAGGATGTAAAAACAGGGGAAAAGACCTATGCCTTCCCTGAAAGCTTCCCAAAAGAAGACGAAACTGCCTTAGCACAGCAAATTGAAATGCAGGCAGCTTTGGTTTTCACACTTTGGGACCCCGTTAAAAAGACCGAAAGCCGCAAAAATTCCAATGCGGTTTGTGTTAAGCAGGGGAACTATACCGTTTATTCTAAAGAAAACGGCTTTTTAATAAAATATGTGCTTAAAAGTCAAAAAATTGAAATTTGTCTTTCGGTTATTTTAGAAAACGGCAAGCTTTATTGCAGTATTCCGGCAAACTCCATAAAGGAAGAAGCCCCTGAAGCAACAATGCTTTTAAGGGTTGCTGTGCTTCCGTTTATGATTAAGGGGGAAGCCAATACCGACGGTATGATTATCTTACCTGACGGTAGCGGCGAGGTTCTTGATTTTGGTACCACCCGTAAAAATGCGAATGTTTATTTTAAGCATATATATGGCCGAGACCTTTCAGCCACGCTTTCGGTTGAAGATAAAACAGGCTATGACATTAATTGCCCATATCTCGCAGTTATAAATGGCGATAACGGTATTTTGGCCATTCCCGAAAAGGGCGCCGCGGTTGGTTATGTAAACGCAAACCCCGCAGGTAAATCAAATAACTTTGCAAATGCATATTTCAGTTATGACTATCGCGCAGGTGATATTGCTATCATTGGCGATAAGCAAACTATGGCTTCGCAAAGCACCCGCGTTTTTTCTGAGGATGTGTATGAGGGTGATATTACTGTAAGCTATAGCTTTATGTTTGAAGCCGCTTCAATGCCAGCTTTAGCTAAGCTTTACGGCGAATATCTTGTTCCCGAAAAGTCACAAAAGGGCGAAAGCCATTCGGCAATTATTGATATTTTTGGCTTTGTTAACGAGCCCAAAAGCTTCTTTGGTTTCCCTTACACCGCGGTAAGCGTTATTTCCAGCGGGGAGGACATCCTTTCCTTTGCTAAGAACGAAAAGCTCAAGGGTGTTACAATTAACCTTAAAAATGTCACCAAGGAACAGCAAAAAGGTACATTAGATACTAAAATTAAGCTAATTTCTAAGGTTATAAGCAAATCACAGCTTAAGGCTGTTTCTGCAAATGATGTTAATTTGTACGTTGATGTTGACCCCATTACATTTAGTAAAAATACATTTGCCGTTAACAGCTTTTTCACAGCTTCTAAAACCATCTACGGCGCACCTATCGGTTTATATGATTACCGCGAAAGCACCCATATGGTTAATAAAAAGGTTGCTAAAAAGCTTCTTTTGAAATATACAAAAATTGATTCTGTTGTTGGCAAGCTGACCGCTTCTTCCAATAAGCTTGACATTGACGGTCTTTCCTCTGAAACACTTGGTTCAATGTCTTACCACGACCATTCAAACGGTGGCACCTTGGCAGATACTCATGCTGCTATTGAAGCCGCAATAGCTTCGGCATCAAAGAAAACAGGCCTATTATTGTCATCACCTAATGACTATGCAATTAAATATTGCTCGGCCATTACGGATATTCCGATTGAGAGCAGTAATGATGACTTATGCTCAGGCTCGTATCCATTTTTACAAATGGCGCTTGGTGACCGCATAAGCTACTCCACCGAATCTATCAACCTTTATCGCTCACCTGAAACAATGTTTTTAAAGGCTTTGGCAACAGGTTCTGCGCTTCGTTACAATTTTATCCTTTCGGACACCGAGCCGATTATCGGCACTGAGCTTAATTATCTTTACAGCGCTGATTTTGCAAGCTTTAAGGAAATGACCGAAAGACAGTATTCTGCTTGGCATCAGGTCAATGCCAAAACCAAGGGCAGTGCTCTTGTTGGGTATACTGAAAATGAAAATACAATTGTTGCCGAATTTGCAAACGGTACGGTTGTAACAGTTGACCTTGGCTCCAAGAGCTATAGCGTGGCAGGGTGATGGCCTTGTTAAATATACACATCAAAGAGGAGTGTTATCGTGAAAAAAGGCAAATTGTCTTATGAACGAAAAAAATCATTATACGGATATATATTTCTCGCACCTTGGCTGCTCGGACTGTTTGCGCTGTTTTTCCGAACATTTATCACCTCCACTATATATTCATTTAGTGATCTTGATTTAGTGACGGGAGAAATTACTCTGGTGGGTTTAGAGCATTATAAAACTGCTTTTAATACCGACCCGAGATTTCTGCCGCTTCTTACAGCACAGCTACAGGATATGGTAACAACCGTTCCCGTTATTATTGGTTTCTCTCTTTTTATTGCGGTGCTTCTTAATCAGGAATTCCGCGGTAGAGCCCTTGCAAGAACGGTTTTTTTTCTTCCTGTTGTTATTGGTTCGGGTATAGTTATTTCTATTATTCAAGGCGACCAAATGAGTAATGAGGTTATTAACGGCACCCGTGCGGCAGGTCTTTTTGAATCGGGTTCAATTTTTGATATGCTTGAGGAAAGCGGTCTTAATTCCGATTTAATTGGTACGATGATGGGTATTGTAAACAATATATTTGAACTTTCTTGGCATTCTGGTCTTCAAATTATTTTGTTTTTGGCTGCCCTTCAAACCGTGCCCGACCAGCTTTACGAGGTGGCAAAGGTTGAGGGTGCAACCTCTTGGGAGATTTTCTTCAAAATCACTCTTCCTATGATAACCCCGATTTTGCTTGTTAATGTTATCTATACCTTGGTTGATACCTTTACCGATTACGGAAATTCGTTGCTGGTATACATACTTGACCTTGGTAAAAAGCTTAACTTTGAATATAGTGCGGCTTTAGGAAATGTTTATTTCGTAATAATATTTGCTATTATAGGTGTGGTTCTTTTGTTAATCGGAAGAATGGTAACCTATGTTGAAAAATAAGAAAGGAGCATACGGTTTTGAATAAAATTCAAATGCTTAAAGCCCGTCTTAATGATGAGGATTTTCAAAAAAAGAGCATGTCAAAAGCGGGCACGCTGGCGTATAATCTTTTCCGTTTTGTGTTCCTTTTTTCAATGTGCTTTATAATACTTTATCCGGTATTATATATGGTCAGCGTTGCTATCAGACAAAGCTCTGATTTGTATGACCCCACTGTTATTTGGATACCTAAACATTTTACATTTGAAAACTTTCCAATGGTAATTGAGGCGCTTGATTATTGGCGCTTATTGGTAAATACACTGTTCTTTTCAACGGTTTCAACCCTTTTCAGTGTTATTTCCTGCGCTTTGGCGGGTTATGGCTTTGCACGCTTCCAATTCAAGCTTAAGGGCATTTTATTTGCACTACTTTTATTTACCTTAATTATCCCACCGCAAATTGTTTCAATTCCTATGTATTTGCAATATGCTGAATTTGACTTTTTCGGCATAGGCTCGCTTATAGGGTTGTTTACAGGTGAAACACTTGCAGTCAATCTGCTTAATACACCGCTAACCCTGTTTGTTCCGGCCATTTTGGGTCAGGGCTTGCGTTCGGGTCTTTTAATATATGTTTTCCGCCAGTTTTTCCGCGGAATGCCCGCCGCTCTTGAGGATGCCGCTTACATTGACGGCTGTGGTGTATTTTCAACCTTTGCAAGAATAATTGTTCCAAACGCTTCAGGCTCGTTTTTGGTTGTTTCACTTCTTTCATTTGTTTGGTATTATAACGACTTTTTCTTCACCTCAATGTATTTTTCTGATACACCCACAATTTCGGTTGGTCTTGCTTCCCTTAAAAGTATGCTTTCAATGCTTGTTGAAGGTGACCAAAATGCCGACCCGTATTCAATTATTACTCAAATGCAGGCAGGCTGCTTGCTTGCAATTATTCCTTTGACTATTGTGTTCTTGTTCCTACAAAAGAAGTTTATTAAAAGCATTGAACACAGTGGTATTGTTGGTTAAAAATCAAATTTTAAAAGCTAAAAAAGGCACAAAATTGCTTTGGCGGTTTTGTGTCTTTTGCTGTGATATGAATTGTGTAGTTTGATTTGTTATTTATGTATATAAATAATTATATTTTAAGTAATATTTTTGTATATAAAGTAGGATATGTCATTTACAAAGTCCGACAAATGTTATAAAATGTTAAGGTGAAGGAGTGGTATTATGAGGAAATCGAAAATATTGGTACTAATCTCAATAATTCTTACGGTTAGTGTTTTGATTTGCAGTAGCATTGCAGCGGCGGATATACCTGCAGCAACGGGCTACGATCAGGCGCTTATCAATATTTGTGATTTTGGCGCAATTCCCAACGACGGTAAGGATGATACATCGGCGTTTATGCTTACTATAAACAGTAGCATTAAAGATTCGATATATATTCCGCCTGGAACCTATAACATTACAGAATCAATTAAATTGTATGATTCAATGGTGGTTGGTGCAGGCACTGATAAAACGGTTATTATTGCCGATCTTGAAAAGGTTCGTGACCCAATAGTTTGGATGGGTGGCAGCGCACAGCTTAGAGATATTACAATTAAGTTTGCTGACCATTGTATAAACGGTACTGAAATTTCAGGTGAACGCTGTGGTATTGTCACCACCGCAAAGGGTGAAAGACGTTTGTGCAAAGGTGGTGCTGTTACCAACGTTAGAATTCAAAATGTTGGTACAGGTATTTATTCACCAATTACCGAGTCTATTTTGGGTTTAAGACCTCCTGAGTATGTGAGCGGAAATAAAGAAAACTGGAATGGTGATGCAACCTGCTTCTCGACCGGCTTCGAAGGTGTTACGGTTTTAGATTTCTCGTTTAGAGGAATTTCTATGGAAACCTTCGGCCGTACGGGTAACGTTTGGCGTAATATCTACCTTTCTTCAGGCAAATATGAAGCTAACACAGCTATTTATTTCTACAATGATGAAAGTGAATCGTCAATTTCTGAAATGACCGTTGCTGACAGTAAGCTTAAAAACGGCGTTCGCTTAATTCAAAGCTGCGGTGCGCAAATTACCAATCTTACATTTGTTAATACCGAGCTTGTTGAGGATAATACAGGCTTCCTTTATTGTGATGAATCTTCTGTGGTTATAAACAACCTAACCTTTAAAAACAGCGCACCAAAAAACAATAAGCAGGCATTTATCCGCCTTGGTGACGGTACCTACCGCAGAGTTTACTATTTCCCGACAAACGGCTTCTTGCGAGTGTATAATATGAGCATTTTAAATCCTGATTTAGATATTGCTCCCGATTCAACTCAATATATGATATCACGCAGAAACGAATATCTCAGTGATTATACGGTTGATATTGACAACCTTCGTGTTGTAGCTCCCGAAGCCTTAAAGGCACAGTACGAAGCCTTTAATTATGACCGCGACCGTGAAATTGATCTTACGCTTGAAGGCGTAGCCAAATAGGAAAGGGGAGATAAACACTTATGAAAAAATATATTAAATATATATCCCTCGTTTTATCGGTTGTTTTATTGCTCCTTTGCGGTATGCCTTATGTTTCGGCCGAAGAGGAAACAGAAAACATTGATGCCGGCTTTGTTCTTGTAACCGATTACGGCGCTGACGGAATGGACTCTTTAGACGACAGTGCCGCTTTCGAGGCTGCACTTGCAACCGGAAAAAACATCTATGTTCCTAGAGGAAGTTACCGTGTTTCAAAAACAATTGAAATTTCCGACCGCATTATTCGCGGCGCAGGTGTTAACGTAACCGAAATTCGCGGTACTATGACTGATATAACCCAACCGATTATATCGGTCGATGGTATTTCTTCGGTTTATGATATGACTATAGGTTATTCATCTGTAGAAGAAGTCCAAAATACAAATCAAGGCGAAAAGGTTGGAATACAGCTTGGTACGGCCGAAAAGCCTTTAATGCCAGGTTCGGTTGTGCGCAATGTATATTTTCACAGGGTGGGCACAGGTCTTTACAACCCTGCCAACGCCGGCTGCAGCGGCACTATAATGGAAAATTTGTTTATTTATCCGTATTACTGTGGCGTTAATATGCAGGGTGAAAACCGTATTGCAAACAGCTATTCTAATATTTACATAAATGCACATGTCTCTAAAAAGGCAACTATTATGGACAGTGGAATTACCTTAGCGGGTAGCTCATATGGTGAAACACTTCACCAAATAAATGTTGAGCACTGTACTTATGAAACTGCAAGCATGGCGCTTAAGAATGCACACAACATCAACATTGCAGTAATGCACTTTGAAGGTGTTAACCTGGCCTCAGATAACTTGGGTTGGATTTTTGCTGAAAACACAACAGGCTATCTTGGTGCATTTACCAATTATTTTACTTACATTGATACCTATAAAAACAGTATGATTCGTTTTGGTGACAGCGAAGGTACCAGCAAGTTTTATATAGGTATTTTACACAACCGTGGTCTTAACGCACCTGATAATAGCTCGCATCTTGATTGGATTGAAGAAATTGAAAAACGCGGTGTTCAAAAAGGTATGGTGGTTGGTGGTGACACTGCTGCTGACTTCCGCCTTTTCCGTCGTGCAAAGGGTGCCAAGGGTGATTATCAGGTAACACTTGATTATTACACATATTATGCCTATGTTAAAGGTGACACACCGTATTATTTGAATTATATGAATAAAAACGAAGACCTTACACTTATTCTTAAGCACAAAGCAAAGGAGGCTATGAGATAATGAAAAAGCCTGTTAATTTTAAAGCGCTTCTTATCATTTCTTCCTCGGTGCTTTTGGTGCTTGCAATTGCAACAGCAATCCTTTGGCCTATTCTTTGGAAGGGCGCCGATTGGGACTCTATTCACCCAACCCTTGTTTTCGGTAGTGATTCGGATAAGCACAACGGCTATGCCGATGTAACCCTCTACGGTGCCGTAGCGAATGATGGCAAGGATGATACAAAGGCGTTTATAAAGGCTGCCGAAACGGGTGCAGGCATTTATGTTCCGCTTGGTACTTTTGATATTAAGAAAACCGTCACCTTAAGAGGACAAAATCTTAAGGGCTCAGGTATGGACCGTTCGGTTATTCGCTTTAACGGTGAAGGCACTATTGTTGAAATGAAGGGTGCCGCAATTATTGATGATATTACACTTTCCTTTGCTGATAAATATCTTACAGGCAAGGAAAAAGCAGGCGAGCAGGTTGCTATTAAGGATGTTGGTATTGTTAACGGCGCTATGATAAGGTCTGTTAAAACAACTAATGTTGGTACAGGCTATTACAGCACACAAAGGGCTGCTAATAATTTATCCTTTATGGTCGAATCACTCATTATTGATAAATTTACATACAAGGCTTTGGAAATGAAGGATTCCTTATCAACCCATTTAAGAACCGTGAATATCGGTGAAGCAAAGGGTGAGGTTGACACAGCAGTTACCCTTGGCGGTTCCTTTACTTTAGATTCCTTTGTTTTCAGCGGCACAAAATGTAATTACCTAATTGAACTTTTAAATTGCGAATCTGCAACAGTGAACAGCTTGGTTTTTGATGGCGCTGAAGCCAAATCAGGAAATCTTTTTAAGAGTGTTTCATCTGTTCTTTCTATGAGAACAGTCACCGTTAAGGATTCTAAGGCGACCACCCTTATTAAGATAGAGGACAACGCCGATAAGGGCGAGTCTATGGGAAATGTAATTTCGCTTTGGTCTAATTCGGGCAGCATTACAATTGATGCCGAAAATAAAATCAAATGCGAAAATAACGTTTCGCAGTAATTTCTAAAATTGAAGAAAGGAGGAATTACATTGCGAAAAGCAGTTAAATTAGTTACAACAGCAATACTTGTTTTATCCCTTATTTTTGCGCTTTCACTCACTGCATCTGCGGCTGATAACGGAAAGGTTATTTATAAAAACGACTTTTCTGATTCTGATGAGTTTGATGAAACAATGTGGTATTCAAGCGCAGGTACACAAGAGATAATTGAAGAATATGGTGAAAAGTTTATTCGTTGCTATCCCTTAACAAGTGGTACCCGTGCAAGCCGCATAAATTTTGGTCCTAACGAAGCCAAAAATGTTGATATTGATTTTAGATTAAGAGCGCGTGATACACAAACTGCAACCGATGCATTTTGCGGTCTTTATTTCCGTTCAATTTCCATTCCGGCAAGTCCGCTTTTTGCTTATCAGCTTCGTTTTAGTGCGACGAAAACGGCAATTGCGCATGTTAATAACCATTACGATACCACCACTAATATTCTTGTTGAAGATGCCAACACGGTGTTAAAGCCAGGTCTTTGGTATAACATAAGGGTTGCATTGCGTGAAAAGCGCATTGTTGTTTATGTAAACGGTCAAAAAATTATTGATATGGAAGATGACAGCTACCCCGTATACGGTGGCTTTGGTGTTTGCAGTGTCAGGTATACATTTGACGTTGATGATATTGTTATGGTGCAGCATACCGGCAAAAAGCTTCCTGAACCTACCGCAAACGAAACACCCAAATGGGTTGGTGAATTGGGCACTCAAGAGGAAGAGGAATTTATCGACAGCGGTGAAGAGCGTTTAAATCTTTTTGGCGGCACAGTTGAAAAGGTTAGTACCCTTATAAAAGGTATTTCACCAAACGCTTTAACAACAGGCAGAATTATTGCACTTTGTTTGTTGGCGCTTGTTATACTATTGGCCGTATTTACGGTGGTTATATTAGTTCTTTTTGTTAAGAAAAAGAAAAAACCAAACACACAGGAAATAAATAATACCGAGGAGGTGCCGAATCAATGAAAAAGGTAATAAGTGTTATACTTTCGGTTGCTGTTTTAATTTCGGCACTTACAATTACCTCGCAAATGTTTGCTTCAAATGGTGCTAAAGCTCAGGCTGCTGAGCTTAAGGGCTATTATGAAGTAGCGGATACATATCTTTACCAGTCACACACAACAGGCAATAAGGGTAACGAGTGGTTCTTTATTGATACCGCGCTTTCTGCAAGCAATGCCTCACTTGGTACAAGTTCCGACGGTCGTGTTACCTTGACAAACGGCCCAATTACCTCAATGGAAATTCTTGACCGCAATAATGCAGTTAAGACCGAGCTTGAAGGCTTTGAATGGAAATTTACCTTTGCAGGTATTGGCCAGGTTAGCTCAAATCAGGTTGATATGTTTATGTTCCATGTAAATGATAAATCTGATTATGAAGCTATTGCAAAATATAATGGCGATGCAGGCAACGCAGGCTTTGCTGATGCCAAAAATGTGTTTGTAATTGCACGCTCACGCCGTAGCACCGATGACGGCTTAAAAGCAAATGCTTACACAGTGTTACAGCCCACCTTTGATAAAAACGGTAATTCCTTGGGTCTTCGCCCTGTCAGCTATACCGAAGCATCGGGTAAAATAACACCCAATGAAAGTGCCTACCTTGAATTCCCGTCAGACTCAAAGGATGTAAACAGCTGGCGTGATATTACGATAGCCTTAGAGGGAAATAAGCTAACCATTACAGTTTATATTGATGCAAGCCGCACCAACAGTGGTGTAGCTCAAACGGTTTCTAAAAGCTTTACACTTTCGGATGAGGCTTTAGCCGCAGCTCCCAAGGGCGACTTTGTGGTTTCATCACCCCGCCGCCCAAGCAATGCTGATGGCACTGTTTCAAATTATAAAAATATGACCATTAAGGAAATAAGGTTTGTAAGCGACCAAGGTGTTTATGAGCCCGCGTTAAACGGTCTTTTTGTGGCACAGCCTAAGAGATATCAGTGGCTTTACCTTGATGCTGATAAGTCTTCAACCGATTCTCAGTTAAAGTTTAACGATGGTTATGACGGACGTAATATAATTATAGAAGGACCGGGAGTATCGCAGCCAATTCTTTCTACTAACAATAGCTCTACTTCTGATATTGATGATTTTGTTTGGAAGTTTGAATATGGTACAACAGGTCAAGCTAAGACAAATATGGCGTCCTTCTTTATGTTCCATGTGAATGAAGCTTCTGATTACTCTGCGCTCAAAAATTACAACGGTCAAGGCGGAAGCGGCAAAAAAGCAGGACTTGATAATATGTCCAACGTTTTGGCAGTTGCTTTCAGCTGGGATAAGACCGATGATGGTCTTGCAGAAAAGGCATTTACCGTTTTACAGCCCACTAAGGTAGGGGATAAGGTTGTTTTAAGGCCAATAGCCTACACCGAAGAAAACGGTGTAGTAACATCTGATGAAAGTGCTTATCTTTCATTTGCGGGCACCGACCTTGAAACAAATATCCATTTGTGGTCTTCGATAAATATTATCCTTGAAGGTAATAAGCTTACTTTAAATGTTCAGGCCTTTAAATATGATTCTGAAATGAATCTTTGCAAAACCTTTACCTTGTCGGATGAAGCCTTGGCTTTAGCACCTTCGGGCGACTTTGCTGTTTCATCCGGTAACGACTTCAGGGATGGCGCTTATAATGCTGCACTCTTTAAGGGTATGCAAATTTATAACTACGCTTACAGCGTTTATAACGAGGGTCTTACCTTCCAAAAGGCTCCCGCTTCTGAGGGCGGCCGTGTTACTATGCAGGATGGCAGGGTAGTTCTTTCAGCTAAAAAGTCTGATGGCAGTGATACAAGGCTTTTGGTTAAAGGCATTACAGGTAAAAAGCTTACTGATTTTACCCTTAAATACAGCTATATTCCTTCAGGCACACGCTGGATTTTAGACTCGGTAATTTTACGGGCACCCGACAGTGAAAATGTTACCCGTACAGCAGGGTATATGTTCAATGTTCAGGGCTCGCAGCATCAAATTAGCGGTGTAACACCGAATAAGACTTCGATATCTATTCGTAAGGATTCGGCAGCAAATGTTAATAACACATCGATTAATTCAAACGTGTGTACCTTCAATCCCGATTTTGCAATTGTTGAGGGTAGGGAATATACAGTTGAAATTGAAGTGAGCGGAAGCACGGTTACTGTGTGGATGTATGAAGTTACTGATTCAAAGCCCACACTTCCTACACTTAAATACACCGACCCCGACGCCAAGTATACAAGCGGTGATATTGGCTTCTTCTGCTATAGTGAAGGCTTTTCGATTTCTGATATTACAATTATTGATAAAAAGCTGGGTACTATTTGCGAAAATTGGTCACCTGAGCTTTATAATTCGGCAGATCTTGATGTAAAGGTGCTTGACGGTAACGGCAGAAAGTTTGGTTCGGTTACTACCGAAAGGGGTAGACTTACCGTTAAAACCAACAACGAAGTAATGCCTGATGATTACCCCGTAGCACTTAATAAACTAAATACTAAAGCACTTGATGTGTTTACACTTGATGCTATACTTTCACTTGCTGATTTGGATGAAAACGAAGCTTCGGTTAACTTTGGTGGCTATAAGCTTTCGTTTATAAAGTCTAAAGCAGGGGATAGGGCAATTCTTTACAAGAACGGTCAACAGCTTGCGGCCGCCGAGGTTAACCTTTTAGGCGGTAAGGATTATATTGTCAATGTTGTTAAGGACAAAGGCAGCATTACCGTTAAGCTTTATAAAGCAGGTAGTGCAGAACCGTCAGCCTCACTTATAAGCTTTGTTGATGATATGTGGCTGGTTGGCGGTGATGTATGGCTTTCAACCCAAAAGGGTGAGTTTTCCGTTTTGGGCATAAACCTTGTTGAAGGCACTGCCAATGAAAACAGCGCGGCTGATTCTACACATACCGTTATTGCTAACAGCGGTCTTACTTTTGAAAAGGCTGAATCCTCAACCGCGGGCCGAATTACCCTTCAAAACAAAGCCATAATTGTTTCGGGTAAAAACGCTGAGGATAAGGATGGCTGGGTAGTAACAAGGGGTGTTACAGGCAAACAGCTTACCGATTATACCCTTAAATACACCTATAGTGTTGCGGATGTTAAATGGACGGTTGACGCAGTAATGCTTCGCGTACAGGACAGCGAAAACCCTGACCGAATGACAGGCTATTCATTTGTTGTCCAAGGCCGTGGTGACGGTAAAAGCGCAAGCTTTATGGTTGACGGTAAATACCCCGAGGGCAGTGTTGTTTCAATTCAGAAGGACAGCACCACTGCAGTAACCTCAACAACCTCTGATGCTAATCAATCAGCTACAGTTTTGGATTATACACTGGCCGCTGGTACTGATTATACAGTTGAAATTGAAGTTAAGGGCGCAACAATTAACGCATGGCTTTATAAGGCAAGCGCCGATAAACCCACCAAGCCTACCGTTTCCTACACCGACCCTGCTGCTACTTATAAGTCGGGTGATATCGGCTTTGTAGGTCGTGGTGAAGGCTTTAGCTTAAGCGAAATTACTTTAATTGATAAGGAAAACGGCACAATTTGTGAAAACTATGTGCCCGAGCTTTATAACAGTAAGGTATTCAGCAAGGCTACTTTAAATGCCGCCGCAAGAAACGTTGGCTTAGTAAACCTTAATAACGGCGTTTATACTTTAAAGTCAACTAACGGCCTTAATAATGTGGTTTACCCCTTAGAAACCAACGGCCTTAACTTTAAGAAGGATACATACCTCAGCAATTTTGAATTATGCTATGAATTAAGCTTTAACGGTATTGAAAATAATGCCGCATCGGTTTACTTCAATGTGCGTGATTATTATGAAAGCTGTTACGAATTAAGGGTTAATGCTCAGGGTAGCATTGTTCTTTATAAGAACGGCGTACAAGAAAAAACCGCAGGCTTTAGCTTTATTGACGGTGTTCGTTATCAGGTGGTTCTTAATTCCAATAACGGTAAAATAAATGTTTATATTTACCGTTTAACTGATGCAAAATCATCAATACCCACATTAAGCTTTACCGATGAAGACCCCTTGACTTCGGGCTTTATTACATTCGGTACAAAGCAGGGTAACTTTAACATTTCAAAAATGGCGGTTAAATCTTATGATAAGGCCACCGTTTCAGGTCCCACGGGTACCATCTTTGAAAAGGACTTCGAGGGTGATGACTATAACCTCAACGGTCTTAATGTAACCCTTGTTAATACCGAACACACAATGCTTAAAACAGATTATGACGGTAATAAATACCTTAGAATTGTCGGTAAGCCTTCAAATGCAAGCAAGGCGCATATTATTACCGGTGCCGATGCCGTAAGCTCGGTTAAGTTTGGTTCTGATGAGCTTTACAACTTTGACCTTTCGGCTAAAATCAGGTTTAAGTCGGCCTTCTCGGTTAACTGGGCATATCTTGCAGTTGGTATTCACGCTAATCCTAACCGACTTCGTAACGAAGCCATTTGGCTTGATGTCGGAACAAGGGGCTCGGCAGCAGTTTTCATTGACACTGATGCTGACTTTACAAACAATAATATGGTGGCATCCACCGGTTCGGTTAAAGGAACAAACCAGTCGGCGTTCCTGCCAAACGAAGCTCAGGCCGATGGTATGCCGTTCGATGGCCAATGGCACGACCTAAAAGTGAGTGTTAGAGAAAACACCTATTCGCTTTATGTGGACGGTAAGTTTGTGCTTTCCTACACCGACCCCGAAAACACCTATGAAAAGGGTGCAGTTTACCTTTACGGCTATGGTGTAAACTATGACCTTGATGATATTAAGCTTACCAATAATTCAGAGATAGGCGAGGTTAAAAAGTTTAATAATACCGTTTATACCAACGCTTCAGGCTTTAAGCTTGAAAATTTGCAAAAGTCAAACAAGCTTACAGGCAAAAAGCTTTCCGAATTTGAATGGGAATTTGAATATAAAGCCTCCTCTTCAAACTGGGGTCGCACAGCCTTCCTGTTTGGCGTTAATAATGACACTAAGGTTAAAAATGCGGGTGCAAATTACCTCGAAATGACCAACGCCTTTGGATTTACCATTACAGGCACAAACATAAATACCAAAACAGGCAAGCCGTACGTTGTTTCGGGTATTTACAATAACGGTATTACCGCCTTTGCACCTAATACCGACGTAAACTCGAACGGTAACATTTTGCCGCTGGTTTACACACAGGAAAAGGATGAAGAGGGCAAACCGGTTGGACCAATGCTTCCAACCTATACCTCTACAACATCATCACGCGCCGCACTCAGCTTTGCTGATACAAAATCAACACCAATTGATGTTGGCAAGTGGATGACAGTTAAGCTGCGCTTTGTTGGTAACAAGCTTTATGTTTACACATGGCAAACTGATAATAAGGCGAATACCTTCCGCAAGCAAACCTTCACAATGCCAATGGCTGCAGTAAATGAAATTACTGCAGGTGACTTTATGATTGTTAACGGCGACAATGTTGCGCAAATCAGGAATATTGTTATTCGCGATATTTCGGTTTTATCCAAAAAAGCAAAATAAAAAAATGGGCGGGGAAACCCGCCCCTACGGGATATCAATTTAGAATGAGGTAAATTTAATATCCGTGCCATCAGGCACACCTAATTTATCCTCTATTCTTTATTATTTATTATTTTTAAAAAAAGGTGGTTCTTATGAAGAAATTTTTAAGCATTCTTCTCTCCGCAACACTGATAGTAACCTGCTTACTGTCAATTCCCTTTACAAGCTCGGCTGCAAATGCAGCACTGCCCGAAAATCTTGTAAAAACAGACACAGTTAAGCTGTTTGATGCTACCGATGAAAAATGGTCATCCACCAATCCTTGGTTGGTTAAAGCTAATACCAATGGTAGCCAAACATATGCTTGGGTAGAATATGATGTGGGACCTCACATTAAGAGTGGTCAAAAGCTTTATTCTAAAAATATTTTAAGCCAAGCAGGTGCTGCTGATACATCTGTTGACAACTTTGTTTGGAATTTTAAGACCTATGCTGAAAATGTCAACTGGTATAGCGAAGCATTTTATTTTAATGTGAATGATAACTCTACAGTTCAACCGGCCAATTCTACAACATCTGCAGCAAATACCTTTGCGGTATATTTTGGCGGCCGTAATACCAGTAGTGCAGATCTTGTTGGTGTACCTATAGCGCGTGCTATGTGCTCTGCATTTACCGTGTTAGTACCCAAAGGTACCGATGGTAAGCTTGCACCATTAACAGGTACTACAACATATTCTAATGCTGATTCTGTTGCAAACGGTTGGGTGGCTTCTACCGATACTACCACAACAATTACAGCGCCTAAGGAAGGCAGCTATCTTTCGTTAATGAAAGATGGTACCAACTTATTATCAGAAGCTTTAACAAATAAAGAATGGATGGATGTTACCCTTGCACTTGCCGGCGGTAAGCTTACAATAACTATTGTTATTGCGGGTGAAACCTTGACCCAAACCTTTGATATTTCAGGGTATATTAACATTGCACCCGAAGGTGACTTTGCTGTTGCAACCGGTGGTGCGAACGGCAGATTTATGGATATGTCCATCACCACAACATATACCGAGGTTACTACACCTGAAAGCGGCCTTATGTTTGATTCCAGCAAAATTACCGATGATACCGCTTGGCTTGGTTCAAATGTAAGTGGTAAAAATATCACCTACAGCAATGGTGTTGCAACCATTCCCGGAACCTCAATTACCACACCTATACTTAAAGAAAACGGCTATACCGACACTAATTTAACCGACTTCGTGTGGGAATTTGAATTTAAAACCAAGAATGATTTAGCCCAACCTTCATTCTATTTCCATTTGGACGAAAACCGAACAACAAATACAACCGTATGGCCTACAACGGGTAGCCGCGGTGGTATTAAATATGTATTAGGTTCTACCCTTTACGGTGAAAGTGACCCTACAATTGCAAGGGATGCAACTAACGCAAAGGATAAAAACTTTAATGTTAGACAGGACGCCTTCACAAGTATTTTGCGAATTGATGTAGCTTATACTACACACACCCCCGCACAGTATTATACTACCAGCTTGGAAGAATATTATGCTTCAAATGCAACTGAAACCGGTAAGAGAAAGCCTGTTTCATATGTTGATTTTAAATCAAAGGTTGACAGTACCGTTACTGACACTCTTAAGGTTGGTACTTATTATACCGTTCGCTTTGTTATGACAGGTAACACACTTCTTACTGAGGTTTGGCAGTCTGATGCCAAGGCTGATACCTACAATTCTATTGTTACCGCATTTACTGACGCTCAAATGGCATACGCACCTTCGGGCGACTTCGGTATTCTTGCCGCAAATGGTTCATCATCAATTGATGTTAAGAATATGAAGATTTATAAGGGCGTTTCACACCTTGTTTCTACTGAAGATTATTCTGAATATAAGGATTATGAAACTGCCTATACATTTGATGAAGATACTGAAGCTCTTACTTTTAAAATAGATGATTCTAAAAATCAAGGTGTTTCGGCCACTCAATCAGACGGTAAATTAGCCCTTTTTGCAGGCGAAAATGGCAATATTACCATAAATAATATTGACGGCGGTAACAAAAATCTTGGTGATTTTATTGCCAAGTGGGATATTACTGATGATAATCACAACTGGGCAACCGAGCGAATGAGCTTCCGTAAAAACGGCAGTAATTATTGGTATCGCTTAAGTATATCTGAAGCCGGTCTTAGTAATACAACAGCTAAATATGATACACTCAAGTATACATATTTAACCCTTGAAAAGAAGAACGGCGCTGATTCTGAAGAGGTTTTGGCCCAGTACCCAATTTCAGCCGGTCTTATGAACGGTGTTGAAATGACCATAAAGCTTGAAGTAATCGGTAATACAATTAAGGTATGGTTTGGTAATGCAGGTTATGATATGGCTGCACCCGTAATTACTTATACCGACACTGAACCTCTTACTACGGGTTATATGGAATATTATCATTCTAAGGATAGTGCAGGCAAGTACACATATATTGATAATTTCTATATCTACGACCTTACAGCAAAGGCAATTGCTGACGAGGTTGCAGGTATTGATGCAAGTAAGTTAACCTGTAACGATAAGGGCACCTATGCTGACCTTACCGCTACAATGAAAGACCTTAATGAATCGCAGACAGCAAAATTAACCGACACAATTGCAGCTTGGAACAATACAATTCTTCCCGCGCTTGACCATAAGCTCGGCGCTGAAGTAATTGACCCTAAGGCAACCTACTTTACAGCAGGCACTTCAACCAAGACCTGCGGAGAATGTAACACTCCCTTTACAACCACAATTCCTGCAACCGATAAAGCGCTTGACAGCATTACCGAAACCTTTGCTGACGGTAAGTTAACTATCGCTTGGGAATACAACGAGGATTTAATTGTTGATATTGCAAACGGTGCTAAGATTTACTTTAACTATGAAATTTTAGGTTATAAGAACAGCGTTTTAGTACCCGGCACAGAAGCCTTAAGCGTAACCCTTGAAGGCTTTAACGCTGACAGACTTAATGCTGAGCTTACCTACTTCCTCTCAGCTGAATATGCTGCAGTTGAAGATACCTCAAAGCTTAAGACTGCAACCACAAATACCGTTAAGGCTGCAAGTATTTCTACCGATACCGAGCTTAACGCCCTTCTCAGTGCACTTGATGCTGCTACCGGTGAAGCTGCCGTTGTTGCAGGTCAGGTTGATAATACTGACACCTTGGTTTCCAACACAATGAAGGCAGACCTTAAGGCAGGTACCCTTGACCTTCGCTTTGTTGCAAGCCAGACTTTAATTGAAAAGCTAAACACCCTTGGTAAAGCAGGCCGCACCGTAACCCTTACCGTTACAATTGGTGATACCGTTACTAAGGATATTACCATTGATACACTTAAAAAGGTAACAATGGTTAAAATTACCGGTATGTCATTCGAACAGCTTAACAGCATAGTTACCGTAAAGCTTGGCTTTGCTTATGCAGATGCAGCAAACAACTTTGCAACCGATGTTGTAGAATTTGACTGCGGCAAAATTATTGATGCGGCTGATACTGCTGCTTCAAATGCATTCGAAGCTTATATGGCAAAGTAAGGAGGAACTTATAATGAAATTTGAAGCTCCTGAAATCAACAAGGTTTCCTTCGAAACCGAAAATATTGCCGCTGAAGATATTGGCGGCGTTACCATCGTTCCCACAGGTAGTGGGGATGTAATCTAACATAATATAGGGGCGGGAAATTTCCCGCCCCTATAAGTGCAATTAAGTGTTGAATAACCGATAATTAAGATTATCCGTTATTGAGCATTTAAAAAGGGGATTTAATATGAGCGAAATTAAACTTAATTCCACAAAAAAATATACAGTTTCAAAGGACCTTTATATGCAGTTTATGGAACCGCTCGGCAAAACCGATGGCTCGGTTGAAGCGGCATGGAACTTCGAGCTTGACGACTGGCGCGAGGATGTAATTGAAGCCACTAAAAAGCTGGCTCCCTCGCTTATTCGTTATGGTGGTATTTTTTCGGCTTACTATAAATGGAAAGAGGGTATAGGCCCCCGTGATAAGCGCGAGCCTATGTATAATCTTGAATGGGGCGGTCTTGAAAGTAACGTTGTAGGTACGGCTGAATTTGTTGACTTTTGCCGTCGTGTAGGAGCCGAGCCATTTATCAACGTTAACTTTGAATCTGAAGGCCGTGAGCATTGGAAAAACCCAAACTTTGGCAAAAAGGGAAGAAACGGTACTGCTGAAGAGGCTGCCGAATGGGTTGCTTTTTGTAACGACCCTGACAATAAATTGCGAAACAGCCTTGGTCACGACCCCTTTAACGTAAAGCTTTGGCAAATCGGTAACGAAACCACATATATTGATGATGGCTTTACCCCCGAAGAGTGCGCAAAGCATACGCTTGATTTTGCTAAGAAGATGAAGGCTGCCGATCCCAGCATTAAGCTTATGGGCTGGGGCGACCGTAAGGGCGTTTTAAAGCACGTTATGGAAGCTGCAGGCGAATACCTTGATTATGTTGATTATCACTACCTTTTCTGCTGTGAGCTTGACCGCAGCAACTGTCCTGTGCTTGGCTCGAATTATAGAAACGATGCTGCTACTACTTGGGACTTCTTTATGAATGCCTATAAGTATAACGAAAAGAAAATTGCCCGTATCCGTGAAGAAGTTAAAGGGTACGACATTGATGTGGCATATTGTGAAAGCCACTTTGGACTTAAAAGTAACTTCCGCGGTGAAGCGCTTACAACCTTTGCTTCGGCCGCTGGTAACGCCCGTATTTGTAACCTTTACGAAAACAACGGTGACATTATTAAAATTGCCAACAATTCTGACTTTTGCGGTAATAATTGGCTTGTTAACTCAATTATGGTTCCAATGCCTAATGCTTACCCATATCCGCAAAGATTTGCTTACCTTATGCCTGTTGCAATTATCAGTATGCTGTTTTCCAATAATATGGGTGACTGGCATATCGACTGCGAGGCTGATTCGGCTTTAGATATTGCGGCCTCACGCACAGATGACGGTAAGTATTATATTCATACCGTTAATACATCGTTTGATAAGAGTATAACCTGTGACCTTACTGTTGACGGTAAGAAAATTACAAGGGGTAAAATGCTTTTAATTGATGATGACCCGCTTATTGAGTTGGATGATTATAGCCACGACGGTATGCAAATTAAGGAAATTGAATTCGAAGGCTCGGTTACTATACCGAAGGCTTCGGTTTGTGTTATTTGTTTCGATAATTAACGGGTGATTGAATTGTTAGACAAACATTTAATAGCTAAAACAAGTCCAAAAGCTTTGGAAGAAAACATTATTGTTTGTGGGGAATACCGCATAACCGTTTTATCTGACCGTCTTTTCAGGGTTGAAAGGGACGTAAGTCGTATTTTTGAAGACGGCGCAACACAAAGCGTGTGGTTTCGTGATTTTTCTAAGCAAAGCTTTACATATTCATTTAAAAATGCAGAAATTTGTATTACTACAAATTCTGTAAAGCTTGTTATAAACACCCTTAATTATCTTGACAGCTATGTTGTGATAAAGGATAAAAGGGTTGCCCTCAATAATGACGGCAACCTTTTTGCTACTGCACGTACACTTGATGGTTATGACGGTAATGAGGGTCGCTGGAAGCCCGCCGAAAAGGGACAAATTAAATTATGCTACGGCGTGTGCTCTAAAAACGGCGTTGCAGTTATTGACGATAAGGATAGCCTTATTTTAAATAACGATGGCAAGCTTGCTGCAAGAAGAACAGAAGAAAAGGACGATTACATCTTTGCATATGGTAAAGATTATCGTGCCGCTGTTAAAGCCCTTTACGATATTTGCGGCAAAGCACCGCTTATTCCTCGTTTTGCTTTGGGCAACTGGTGGTCGCGCTACCATAAATATACCGACAAGGAATATTTACATCTTTTAGATGATTTTCAGCATGATAATGTGCCGATTTCAGTTGCGACTATTGATATGGACTGGCACTATTCTTGGTTTGTTAAGGAAGAAAAAAATATTCCGGACGATATTGCTAACGACCCCGATTATGTAAGTCTTTCAGCACTTACTACCCACGGCGGTATTGGTTGGACAGGCTACAGCTGGAATAAAAACCTTTTCCCTGATTATAAGTCTTTTCTTAAAAAGATTAAGGAAAGGAATATTAAAGTAACCTTAAATCTTCACCCTGCAGGCGGTGTAAGATATTGGGAAGACCAATATGAAGATTTTTGCAAGGCTATGAATTTTGATTCCTCTACCAAAAAAATGATGCCGTTTGATATTACAAACGATGATTTTATAAATAACTATTTTAAAATCTTACACAAGCCCTTTGAAAAGGACGGTGTTGACTTTTGGTGGATAGACTGGCAGCAGGGTAACACCACAAAGCTTGAAGGACTTGACCCGCTTTGGTCGCTTAACCATTACCATTATCTTGATAACGGTTTTGAAAACGATTCGCCGCTTTTAATGTCAAGATATTGTGGTGTTGGTGCGCACCGTTATCCGCTTGGTTTTTCGGGTGATACCTTTACCACCTGGAAAAGCCTTGCTTATTTGCCCGAATTTACTAACCGTGCCGCAAATATTGGCTATACTTGGTGGAGTCACGATATTGGCGGTCACTTTGATGGTGATAAGGACGACGAGATGATGGTTAGATATGTTCAATACGGCGTATTTAACCCTATTATGCGTTTGCACAGCACAGCGCATCCCACAATGTCTAAGGAACCCGATATGTACGTGAACGGCAGTAACCTTCTTTTAAAGGAACTTATGCGTTTGCGTCACCGTTTGGTGCCTTACATTTATACCGCAAACTTTAATAACTATGAATATGGCACACCACTTTGTGAGCCTATTTATTATTCTTGCCCCGAAAAACAAGCCGCTTATAAGTACGACAACAACTATATGTTCGGCAGCGAGCTTTTGGTTGCACCCATCGTTTCGAAGGGTGTTAACCGTGTTGCAAAGGTTAAGGCATTCTTGCCTGATGGCGAATGGACTGATATTTTTAATGGTAATACCTATAATGGCTCAAAAACCGTTACAATGTATCGCCAGCTTGACTCTATTCCCGTTTTGGCAAAATCGGGCGCTGTTATACCAATGGCTAAGTATATTGAAGGCAATAACCCACAAAACCCCAAGAATTTAGAAATTTGGCTTTATAAGGGCAATAACAGCTACACAATGTATGAGGATGCATCCTGCGGTAAAAAGCTTTATACCGATTTTGTTATGACTAATCAAAACGGAATTCAAAGGCTAGGCGTTATCGCCTACGGTGATGAGGGTGTAATGCCCGTAAATCGCAGTTTAGCACTTGTGTTTAAAAATATTCAAAGCGGTGATGTAACTGTTACTGCGAATGGAAAGCCTGTAAGCTTTACTACTGATGATAATCACTGCGTAACTGTTGAAATTGATAATTTTATAAAGGATATCTGCTATGAAATATCCTTGGCCTATACCGAAAAATCAGCTTTGGACAAGGCAAAGGAATCGGTACAGTATTTCCTTCTTCGCACTGAGGACAACACCTTTCATAAAAGGGATTTATTTAAAAATGTGCAGGAAGCTGAAAGTGTAGAGGAAATTATTGAGCTTATAAAGGCTTCAAAATGCAATGCGAACACAAAACGCATTGTGTTGGAAGCGCTTATTTACCGCAGTTGAATTTTATATTAAAAGATCCGACTTAATGGTGGGAATATAACCAATAAGTGTTTTAGGTGAAATTATGAATTTAAGCTATGATGAAATTATTTCAGCAATTTCAGGCGCAGTTCGCACCGAAATTACAGAAAAGGGAATTGAACTTTATCGCTTTACCGAAAGTCAAGAAAGATTTTTTAAGGGCTTTTCTGATGACTTAAAGTATAAGATTTCACGCGATACCGCGGGGATAGTTATGCGTTTTAAAACAAACAGCGAAAGCCTTAATATAAAGCTTTTTGTTCACGAAAAGCTTATAAGAACTTATTTTGTTTGTGACGTTGTTTGTAACGGTGAACTGCTTGAAGCAATTACGAATTCTAAGCGAAAGCTCGCTCCGGGTGAAGAACCTAAGCCAACAATTGAATACGGTGAGCTTTCAAAGAAATATATTTTACCAAAGGGCGAAAAGAATATTGAAATTCACTTCCCGTATTACAGACAGCTTTCAATACTCGAAGTTTCGCTGACAAACGGCGCCGGCTTTGAGCCTATAAAGCGTGAAAAGTTAATGCTTACCTACGGTGACTCAATAACACACGGCTCTGAAGCGGCACACCCACGTGACCGTTACGCAAGCAGAATGTGTGAATATTTGGGCGCGGACGAAGTGTGCAAGGCTATTGGCGGTGATTTATTTAGACCGGAGGAGGCCGCCTTTAAGGATGACCTGACACCCGATTATATAAGTGTTGCTTACGGCACAAATGACTGGAGTGCGAATTTTCGCACGCTGGATGACATTGCATCTAATTGCCGTCAGTTTTGTGAAAACTTGCGACATAATTACCCATATGCGCCGATATTTTTAATAACACCTATTTGGCGTAAGGACCTTAATGCTGAAAGGCTTGCAGGCGACTTTAATGCCCTTTATGGTGCGCTTAAAAATGCTGTTTCGGGTATTGAAAATGTGTGGGTTATTTGCGGTCGTTATTTAGTGCCCGAGGATGAGGAATGCTTTGCTGACCGTAATTTGCATCCGAATTCTAAGGGGTTTAAGCATTATTCCGAAAATTTAATTAACGAGCTTAAAAAATTACATTTCAAATAAATTGACTTTTATAAGGTGGTGTGTATAATGAAAAATGTATTGTTAATAGGTGATTCTATCCGTATAGGGTATGATAAATCCACAAAGAAAACCTTAACCGATTTTGCGAATGTGGTTTTCCCAACCGATAACTGCCGTTTTGCTTCTTACGTGTTAAGGTATTTGCACGAATTTAAAAGCCTTTCTGATAACGGCAAGTTTGATGTAATTCACTGGAATGCAGGCCTTTGGGACTGCGTAAGAATTTGCGGGGACGAGCCTCACACACCAATTGAATTTTATGTTCATTATATTGACCGTATTTGTAAACGTATAAAAACCGTTTATCCCGAAGCCAAGGTTATTTTTGCTACTTCTACAAGTGTTCAGACAGAACGTATGAATCCTAATTTTATTCGTTATAATAATGAAATTGAGCAATATAACGCCGCCGCAGTAGAAGTGGTTAAAAAGTACGGCTTTGAGGTGAACGACCTTTACGGTGTGTCAACAGCTCTTCCCGAAACGGCACATTCAGATGCCGTACATTACTATACTCCAATAGGAACAGAAGCCTTTACAAATCAGGTAGTTTCTTGCATTGCAAAGGCACTTGAAATTGAAAATGTTCCCACTTATTCCGAGGTGCTTCATACCGACAAACCCGTCGGCATGTAATTAAGAATAAACCATAATGTGAATTAAGGAGAAAATAATATGAAATTTATGACTGAAGATTTTTTGCTTAAAACCGAAACGGCAAAGCTGCTTTACCATAAGTATGCTGAAAATATGCCAATAGTTGACTATCACTGCCATATTAACCCGCAGGAAATTTATGAGGACAGAAAATTTGAAAATATTACTCAGGTTTGGCTTGGCGGTGACCATTATAAATGGCGCCTTATCCGTAGCAACGGTGTTAACGAGGACGAAATCACAGGTAATGCCGATGCACAGGTAAAGTTCAGACATTTTGCCGAAATGCTTCCTAAAGCTATTGGTAACCCAATGTATCATTGGACACATTTGGAACTAAAAAAATACTTCGATTATAACGGTGTTTTAAATGCTGAAACTGCTGATGAGGTGTTTGCACTTTGCAACGAAAAGCTTCAAAAGGATGATATGACAGTCAGAAGCCTTATTAAAAAGTCAAATGTAAGTATGATAGGCACTACTGATGACCCTATTGATTCACTTGAGTGGCACAAAAAGCTTTTAGAGGATAAAAGCTTTGACGTTACAGTTGCGCCGTCATACCGTCCTGACAAGGCTGTAAATATTGAAAAGGCGGGCTTTGCCGAATATATCGGTAAGCTCTCAGTTGCTTCGGGTATTGAAATTAAAACTGTTGAGGATGTAAAAAAGGCATTGTCAAACCGTTTGGATTTCTTCTGTGAGGTTGGCTGTCGTGCTACTGACCACGGCCTTGATTATGTGGTTTATTCACCTGCAGATGATGCTGAAGTAGAAAATATTTTCCAAACCGTTATGAATGGCGGCACCGTTTCTCAAGAGGATGCTGACAAGTATAAAACCGCAATTATGCTTCATCTTGGCAAGGAATATGCAAAGCACGGTATTGTTATGCAGCTTCACTATGGCGCACAGCGTAACACAAACGGCAAAATGTTTGACCGTTTAGGCGCCGATACAGGCTTTGACTGTATTTCAACCAAAAGCTGTGGCGAAGCTATTACAGGCTTTTTAAATGCCTTAGCTTCCGAAAATGCTTTGCCCAAAACCATACTATATTCACTTAACCCACAGGATAATGAAATGCTGGGCACAATTCTTGGCTGCTTCCAGGGTACTGAAGCACAGGGCAAAATTCAGCACGGTTCGGCTTGGTGGTTTAACGATACAAAATCAGGTATGGAAGCACAGCTCAAGTCGCTGGCAAACCTTTCCTTGCTCGGTAATTTTGTTGGTATGCTTACCGACTCAAGAAGCTTTTTATCATACACCCGTCACGAATATTTCAGAAGGATTCTTTGTAATCTTATCGGAGAATGGGTGGAAAACGGCGAATATCCCTTTGATGAGGAGCAGTTGGGTCAGCTAGTTCAGGACATTTGCTTTAATAACGCAAAAAGATATTTTGACCTATAAGGAGTAGCCATGAATATTTTAGATAAGGTAACCGCTAAAGCTGAATATCCCATTAAGGTTATGCAGTTTGGTGAGGGTAATTTTTTAAGAGCCTTTGTCGATTATATGATTGATATTGCAAACGAAAAGGGTGTTTTCGATGGCAGTATTGCTATAGTAAAGCCCATTTCGTTTGGCAGTCTTGATATGTTTAAAGAGCAAAATAATCTTTATACCGTATTGCTTCGCGGTAAGGAAAACGGCGAGGTTATAAACAGCAGCCGTATTATTACATCGGTTTCCAAGACACTTGACTGTGCTGAGGATTATGATGAATATATGGCCTTGGCAAAGCTTAGTACACTTCGTTTTATTGTGTCCAACACTACCGAAGCGGGTATTGTTTTGGATGAAAACGACAGCTTTGAAGGCTTACCTTCAACATACCCCGGCAAGCTTACAAAGTTTTTATATGAAAGATATGTTGCATTTAATGGCACTAAGGATAAGGGACTTATAATTTTACCTGTTGAGCTTATTGAAGAAAACGGCAAAAAGCTTCGTGAATGTGTTTTTGCACTTAGCGATATTTGGAATTTACCTGCTGATTTTAAAAATTGGCTTAATGACAGCACAGTTTTCTGCTCAACCCTTGTTGACCGCATTGTTACAGGTTACCCCCGTGGCTATGCTGACAAGGTTTGTGAAGAGCTTGGCTATGAGGACAAGCTTGTTGATATTGGTGAGCCCTTTGCACTTTGGGTTATTGAAAGCGAAAAGGATATAAGCGACGAGCTTCCTTTGGATAAAATCGGTCTTCCTGTTGTGTTTACCGATAATCACAAGCCCTATAAGGAAAGAAAGGTAAGGGTGCTTAACGGCGCCCATACCTCGTCTGTTCTGGCCGGTTATTTATACGGTCTTGATATTGTGCGTGACTGTATGAGTGACGAAACAATGGGCAGGTTTATAAGACAGGTTGTTATGGATGAAATTGTACCTCAGGTTAATTTACCTTTAGATGAGGTAAAGGACTTTGCAAATTCAGTCTTTGAACGATTTGAAAACCCATTTATTGACCACGCTTTACTTTCAATTTCACTTAACTCTGTTTCAAAGTGGAGAGCAAGGGTTTTGCCCTCATTTAAGGATTATTGTAAGAACAACGGCAAGTTGCCGAAGCTTATCACATTCTCGTTTGCGGCGCTCTTGGCTTTCTATTCCTCAAACGATTTGCGTGAAGACGGCTTATATGCAAAGCGTGGCAACGGTGACGAGTATGTTATTCACGACGATAAAGCAGTTTTAGAATTTTTTGCTGAAAACTGCGGTAAGGCTGATCTTGTTAAAAAGGCTTGTCAAAACCTTGATTTCTGGGGCGAGGATATGAGCCTTTATGCTGGCTTTGTTGACGCTGTTTCTTTATGGTACAGCAAGCTTATGACAAATGCTGCCGATGCTGTTAAAGAGGTTTTAAACTAATGAAAAGCATTAAGATACATCAAAACGACAGTGTTGCCGTTGCGGTAGAAAAGCTTGCGGCAGGGGATAGGGTTGTTGTTGATAATACTGAAGTTGAACTACTTTCTGATATCCCCGCAGGGCATAAGTTTGCGCTTAAAGATATTAAAAGCGGTGAGAATATAATTAAATATGCTTATCCTATCGGTCACGCAAAGTGTGACATTAAGAAGGGTGAGCATATACACACCCATAACACAAAATCAAACCTTTCCTCTTTGCTTAATTATGAATATAATCCGAACTATAAAGAGGTTGAAAAACTGATACCTCGCACATTTATGGGTTATAAGCGTAAGGACGGCAGGGTAGGTATCAGAAACGAGATTTGGATTATTCCAACCGTTGGCTGTGTTAATTCTATCGTTCGTGAAATAGAGGCAAAATCACAGCAATTTAAAACCGAAAATATTGACGGTATTTATTCTTATAACCACCCTTACGGCTGTTCACAGCTTGGCGGCGATATGCAAATGACACTGTCTTATCTTGCGGGGCTTATTAAACACCCCAACGCTGCCGCTGTTTTGGTTGTTGGCCTTGGCTGTGAAAACGGTAATATTGGTGAGCTTTTAAAGCATCTTGGCGATTTCGATAAAGACCGTGTAAGATTTTTGGTCGCGCAGGAAAGCGACGACGAAATTGCCGATGGTGTTAAAATGGTTGGCGAGCTTGCAAAGCTTGCTGATACATATAAAAGGGAAGAATGCCCAGCAAGTGAATTGGTAATCGGTCTTAAATGCGGTGGCTCTGACGGTTTTTCGGGTATAACAGCAAATCCGCTTTTGGGTGCTTTATCGGATAAAATTATCGGTATGGGCGGTAGCACAATTCTTACCGAAGTACCCGAAATGTTCGGTGCTGAAACCATTCTTATGAATCGCTGTCGCACCGAAAACGAATTTAATAAAACGGTTGATCTTATAAACAACTTTAAAAAGTATTTTATGCGCTATGGCGAGGGTGTGGATGAAAACCCATCCCCGGGCAATAAGGCGGGCGGTATCACAACCTTAGAGGATAAATCCCTCGGCTGTACACAAAAGGGCGGCACAGCCCCTGTTGAAGACGTTTTATGCTACGGTGAAGCAGTTAAAAGAAAAGGTCTTTCCTTGCTTCAGGCCCCCGGTAACGATTTAGTTGCCGCAAATGCCTTGGCGGTATCAGGCGCACAGCTTGTTTTGTTTACAACGGGTAGGGGAACGCCGTTTGGCTGTCCCATTCCTACTGCAAAAATTTCAAGTAATTCGGCTTTGGCAAATAAAAAAAGCAATTGGATTGACTTTAATGCAGGTCAGCTTTTGGAAGGTAAAACAATGCCCGAACTAAGCGAAGAATTTTTAAGCTTTGTTTTAAAGCTTGCTTCAGGCGAAATTAAGGCAAAGGCTGAGCTTTTAGATAAGCACGAGCTTGCAATATTTAAAGACGGTGTAACACTTTAATATAACAAAAAACCGCTCTTATGAGCGGTTTTTTATTTTTTAGCATAAATTATTTCATGCTGTTTTCATAAGATTCGATCATCTTTTTAAAAGTGTGTCCCGTAGTGCAAACATTGACAATACCGTTATCAGAGGGCTCATTTTCATCGGTTTTTTCGGCATTTTTAATAGATTTATGGCGTTTTCGTA
>SVPF01000042.1 GCA_015066005.1 Oscillospiraceae bacterium | reverse complement strand
GGCAAGAAATGGATTTGGTTTATAGTGTTTCTTGTGATTGATATTTTACTGTATTTGACCGCAGGTGTATTGACTGTTACATTCACAGGCGGTGTTTAAAAACTTGCACCAAGTTTGCACCAAAGCAGATTTTAGAGCAAAAGTAAAACCCCGAAAACCGTGATGGTTTCGGGGTTTTTGAATACTCTGTAAGATAAGTGATTATCTCTTTGAGAACTGAGGTTGCTCCCCATAAGATGGGGAGACGTCACGCAGTGACAGAGGGGACGGGCGCCGTAAGCGCCACGACGAGCGGCGAGGAGTGCAAAAAAACAAGCCCTGTGTTTCCACAAGGCTTGAATAAAACGAAATAATGATTAACGTTTTGAGAACTGAGGTGCACGACGAGCGCCCTTGAGACCGTACTTCTTTCTTTCCTTCATACGAGGGTCACGAGTTAAGAAGCCTGCCTTCTTAAGCTGGCCACGGAGTTCACCGTCAAACTGTAAAAGTGCACGTGCAATACCGTGACGGATAGCACCGGCCTGACCGGTAACACCGCCGCCTGCAACACGGCAAACGATATCGAACTTGTCAGCAGTGCCGGTAAGAGCTAAAGGCTGACGAACGATAAGCTTTAAGGTTTCAAGGCCAAAATAATCATCAATATCTCTGTCGTTGATGATGATTTTACCTGTACCGTTGTAAACGCGAACACGGGCTACAGAACTCTTTCTTCTGCCTGTGCCGTAAAAATATGACTTTGCTTCAAACATTGTTAAGTTCCGCTCCCTTCTTAAAATTCGTAAACTTCGGGCTTCTGTGCAACCTGTGCATATTCAGTGCCGCTGTAAACGTGAAGTCTGGTAAGAGCCTTGCGACCGATAGTAGTATCGGGAACCATGCCCTTAACTGCAAGCTCCATAGCGAGTTCGGGACGGGTAGCCATTAAAGTAGCATACTTAACTTCCTTTAATCCGCCGATGTAGCCTGTGTGACGACGATAGAATTTCTTTTGTAACTTATTGCCTGTTAAAACTGCCTTATCAGCATTGATAACAACAACGTGATCACCGCAATCAACATGAGGGGTGAATTCGGGCTTTAACTTACCGCGAAGTAAGTCAGCAACACGTGCAGCGGTGCGGCCGAGAGGACGGTTAGCTGCGTCGATGATGTACCATTTACGCTGAATATCAGCAGGCTTTGCCATAAATGTTGACATAATCAAAACCTCCAAATTATTTGTATGCTCGGCACGGTTCGCCGAGCCAGCTTGACTATAATACCACACACCATTTTTATTGTCAACACATTTTTTTAAAAAATTCAATTTACACAAACCATTCTCTCGTTTTCTCTGTTTTTCTCTTGTTTTCTCTTATTTTCTCGCTTGCCATTTTTAAAAATTTTATATACAACACAGTTTTTCAAACAATTATTGCAATTGCTAGTAAGAATTGGTATAATAATTATGTATGTACTTTTATTAAGAAAGGGTGACGGTATGCGCTTTTCGGTTATAATGCCGGTTTATAATGTTGAAAGGTATTTGGAAGCTTCGGTTAACAGCGTTTTAAACCAAACCTTTACCGATTTTGAGCTTATTTTAATTGACGATGCCTCGCCCGATAATTGCGGTGAAATTTGTGACCGCCTTGCCGAAAGGGACAAGCGTGTTAAGGTTATTCACAATACCGTTAACAGCGGTGCCGGACTTTCACGCAACTTTGGTATTGAGAAGGCCAAGGGCGAATATATTCTGTTTGTCGATTCCGATGATACAATATCCACCGACGCCCTTGAAATACTAAACGATAATGCCGACGGCTTCGACATTACGGTGTTTGGCCTTAATCGCTTATTTGAAAATAAAAACGAAAAAATTTATAAAACCGAAAAGCTTTTCCATTCTCCGTTTATTAGTAATTCACTTAAAGATAGCGGACAACTTTTGATTTCACTTAACCAAGCGGGAATTTTTCCTTTTGTTTGGAATAAGCTTTACAGGCGTAGCTTCCTGCGTGAGAACGGTGTGCTATTTGAGAATGCTAAAATAACCGAGGACTGCTTTTTCAATTTATTGCTTTTTCAAAAAACCGACAAAATAAAGGTTATAAGTGATTGCCTTTATAATTACCGCAAGCCTGCCCGCCAAACCCTTACCAACAGCTATTCTCCCGAATTTTTGGAGCTTTCAAAACGTAAATTCATTTTAGAAAAAGAATTACTTGAAAATACAGGATGCTGCAATGAAGAAAATTTGCAGTTTATATATTATGTGTTTATAAAGCATTTGATTTCATATTTTATTCGAAATCGTGCTAAAACAGCACAGCTAACCCCAAAACAACAAAAATCATTTATTAAAAATGCACTTGCAGATAATATTGTAGCCGAGGTTTTAAATAATTACAAACCAAATGGACTGCTTACAAAAGTGCTTACTTACATTTTAAAAAGCAATAAAATAAATCTTTGCTATTTTACGGTTTATTTAATTACTTTTTTGAAAAAATAACTCAAAGGTGTATATATGACAAATTTATTAAAAAATCAAAAGCTAAATAACATTATAAGCACAAGTAAAGGTGTTTATTTATGCATTTTCACAGTTTACTTAATTGTCAGGCTGGTACCTGCGCTACATTTTTATATTGACAGCCTGCTAATCTCAGGCTTCTTTTTTGGAATGGCGGCACTTTACATTGGATATGACATTTTAACAAACCGCTTCTGCCTCAAAACACGTTATTTTCCGGCCTGCTTACTATTTATTGTAATATCAGTTATTTCTTGTTTTATCAACCGTGAATATGGCGTTTCTTCAAACATCAAGGGTATTGCGGCAATAGTAATATATTTGTTTTTGCTTTATCCTTCAGCCTCACACAAAAAAAGTGAATCCACCTTTACAGCAATATCTTATACTGCATTTTTCACTTTGTTTTTCTTTTCATTAGCCTCTATGCCGATGTATATATACAATATTTGTTATTATTCCGAAGGAAATAAATGGCACGGCTTTACCCCACTTTTTAGTCGCCTTTGGGGCGTTTATGAAGACCCTAACTATCTTGCACTTTATTCCTTAATTGCTATTCTTTTATCGGTATTACTTTTCGCTACAACAAAATCTATTATTTTAAAAATTGTTTTAATTTTAGGCGATTTATTACACCTTTCAATAATATCCCTTTCAGGCTCCCGCATGGGCATAGTTTGTTTAATTTTTGCTTTGTTTTGGATATCTGCCATCTTAGTAATTAAAAAATTAAAATGCAAAATTATATACCGTGTTTTAATTTTATTATTAACGACACTGCTTTCGATTTGCCTACCGATGACGGCAGTAACGGGTATAAACCATGGCCTGCCCGTTGTTAAAAAGGCTATTATACATTTAGGCGATGCCGACACATACATTAATGTTCACAAGGCTTATGACGCTTTATATAAATTTGGCAAAATAGAAATAATAAGCGGGCTTGTTGATGAGGTTGAAATTGAAAACTATCCGTTTGATGACAAAAACAATCCTGTTGATAGAATCGAAAAAAATGAAGATATAACAAACGGTCGATTCGAGCGCTGGATAGATGGATTAAGATTACTTGCCGAAAAGCCGTTTTTTGGTCTTTCACCAAGAAATATTTTCTCCTTTGCCAAACAAAGTGACATTCACACCTTGATGGGTGAGAAAAACTACAGTATTCATAACACATACCTTGAAATATTAACGGGTGTAGGTATACTTGGCGGTATATTCATTTTAGGTTTTCTTATTTTAGCCGCAATTCGTGTTTTTAAATCGGTACTGGGTGTTAATCCGAGTCTTAAAATCATAATTGCAACAACAGTTGTTGCAATTATAGCTATTGCAGGAATATTGTTACCCGATATTCTATTTTTCCAATTAACATTTGCAGGTATGCTGTTTTGGCTTTGTCTTGGCAACTGCCTTAACACCGACACCCAAAATTATAAACAAGCTTTCACCTATAAAACCATTAAAAAACTACTTCGAAAAGGAGAATAATTTTTAATGAGAGTTTTGATTTTTGGCCCCAAGGTAGAACTTGGGGGAATTGAAACAATTGTTTTGGGTTATGCAGAGCAATTGATTAAAAACGGCTGTAAATGTGATTTTTTATTATATAAAAACTGTCCCGTTTTAGAGGAAAAGATAAAAGCTATTGGCGGTAATTGTGTATTTGCCGCTTCGCGTCGCGTAAATTATGCGCAGTACAATTTGGACCTTAACAATATTTTCAAAACAAAATATACTGCTGTGTGGTGCAATTTTGACGGGCTTACAAATATTGACCTTTTAAAGCGAGCCAAAAAAGCAGGTGTACCGCTAAGAATTGTTCATTCTCACACCTCAGCACTGCCAAAGGTTAAATCATATATGAAAATATTGGTACCGCTTTTGCATTATTTTAACAAACCTTTTATAGATAAATACGCAACTGAATTTTGGGCATGCTCGCTAAAGTCGGGTCATTTTATGTATCCCAAAAAGCTTTGGAATAAAATTAAAATTTGGAACAACTGCATAAACCCAAACCTTTTTAATGAGAACCCGCAAAAACGTGAGCAGCTTAGAAGAAATCTAAGCCTAAACGGTAAGCTTGTTATCGGTCATATTGGTCGTATTTGTTTTGAAAAGAACCAATATTTTTTATTGCGAGTATATAAAGAACTTTTAAGCCGTCGTAACGATGTTCATTTATTATTTTTAAGCGATTCGCCAAACAATGCTCTTATTGATTATGCTGCCAAGCTTGAAATTGTTGAAAATATAACCTTCTTGACAGGAGAATTCGACCTGCCAATGCTTTATAATGCAATGGATGTCTTCTTCCTGCCGTCTATAATAGAAGGCTTACCTCTAGTTGCCTTAGAAGCTCAGGCATGCGGTGTGCCATGCGTTATTTCAACAGGTGTTAGCCGCGAATGTGATGTTTCCGGTTTTGTTGATTTTTTACCGCTTGAAAACGATATATCCATTTGGTGCGAAGCCTTGGAAAAGGCCGCACAAAAACGAATTATAAACCCAACCGAAGCAATTTCTTCGCATAATTTTAATTTAATTACCGAAGGAAGTAAAATGTTTGATTTTATGAGGAATGCAAAATGAAAATTTCAATTGTAACATTTCCGAAAGCCATAAATTACGGCACCGCACTTCAAGCAGCAGCCCTTAAAAGAAAGCTTGAAGACCTCGGTAACGAGGTTCGCTTTTTAGAACATAAATGTGAAGAAATTGAAAAAACCAATCGCGTTTTTGATTTTCGCGAGGCTGTAAACCCAAAGTACACCCTTGCCCACCTTTACAATTTGCCCGTTGCTTTAAAACGCAAAAACAATTTTAAAGCTTTTCAGCAAAAATATATGTCCTTTTCAAATGCGGCACCACAAAGCTTTGATGCCGTTGTGGCAGGCAGCGACCAGATTTGGAATTACAGACTTACCGCTGATGATTGGTTTTACTTTTTAGATTTTGAAAAGCAAAATACCAAAAAGATAGCTTATGCGGGGTCGTTCGGTCTTTCAAATATTCCCGATGATAAAAAGCAAAAAACCAAGGAATGTTTACTGGATTTTGACTTTTTATCGGTGAGAGAGCAAACCGCTAAGGCTTTAATTGAAAACGAATTTGGCATTAAGTCCGATTTGGTGGTCGACCCAACATTTTTGATTGATAAAAACGAATGGAAGCAGTTTTTTGACGGTGATCTATACAGCGACGGATATATATATGTATACAACGTTGTGTATAGTCCTACCGTGTGGGAATTCGCTTATAAATTAGCCGAAAAAACAGGCAAAAAAATTCGCACGGTTTGTTATTCTAAAATCCACAGGCCAAATGCAGAATGCTGCTTTACAGCGGGCCCTTCGGAATGGCTTTCACATATTTCTGCGGCCGATTATGTAGTAACAAACTCGTTCCACGGGGTCGCTTTTTCTATTAATTTTAACAAGCAGTTCTTTTTTGAATTACCACCCCAAAAATTAGGTGTTGGTTCACGAATTGTTGATATTACAACCCGTTATGGCTTAGCCGACCGCGAGCTTACCAAAGCGGATATGGACGCTGTAATTGACTACACCTATACAAACCAAAGGCTAAACGAGGACCGTTTGGCTTCCGTTGAATTTATTAAAAGCTTTTTAAAGTAAGGAGGTAAAGGCTTTATGTCCGACCGCAAGGTTAATTTGGTGAAAAATACGGCTTTATTTGCCTTGGGTAACTTAGGCTCAAAGCTTTTACAAATTATTCTTGTTCCCTATTACACCCGCGCTATGACCGAGGCTGAATTCGGTACAGCCGATGTTTTGCAGGCTGTTGTTGCCCTGCTTTTGCCGCTTTTATCCCTTACCATATACGAGGCGGTTTTCCGCTATGCTATGGAAAGCGACTATGACAAAAATTCGGTTTTGTCGGTTGGTGTTGCCATATCGGTTATAGGCACTGTCGTGCTCTGCTTTGCGGGGGCTGTAATCACCCTTGTTTACCCCATTGAATTTATGTGGCTTGTAATACTGAATTCGGTTGCAAACGCCTTCAGAAGCCTGTATTCGCAATATACCCGCGCAGTTGGTAAAACCGCGCTTTTCACCCTTGATAACGTTTTAATTACCGTTTATGTTTTAGTGTTCAACATTTTATTTATTTCGGTGTTTGATTTGGGCATTACGGGTTATATGTTTGGCTACACCCTTGCGAATATTATTTCAAGCCTGTTTTTAATTGTTAATCTTAAAGGGCTTGCAAGGGTTAAGCTTTCGCTTATAAAATCAGCAACCGTTAACCAAATGCTAAGGTTTTCAATACCGCTTATACCCAATTCAATTTGTTGGTGGCTGTCCTCCTTTGCGTCCCGCCTTATGATTGCCTTTTACATAAGCGAAAGTGCAAACGGACTTTTTGCCGCCGCTTATAAAATTCCAAGTCTTTTATCGGTAATTGTAACCATTTTCTTTCAAGCGTGGCAAATTTCCGCTAATGAGGAATTTAAAAAGGCCGACGCGCCGAAATTTTACACCGAAATTTACAACCAAATTTTCGCTTTAATTGTTACGGTATCTTCCGCTTTAATTATCCTTTGCCGCCCCGTAACCACGCTGTTTTTAGGTAAGGATTATCAAACCGCTTGGGTTTATATGCCAACCCTTTTAATTGCAATGACATTCTTTTCCTTCGCACAGTTTTTGGGGTCTATTTATTCGGCCAACAAAAAAACGGGTATGGCGTTTGTAACCAATCTTTTAGGCGTGGTGGTAAACCTTACGCTCAGCCTTTTGCTTATAAAACCGTTTGGTGTTATTGGCTGTGCCGCTGCAACTGCCGTAAGCTACTTTGTTTTGTGGGTAAGCCGCGTATTTGATACACATAAAATTATCCCCATAAAGCATAGCATCTTTAAAACGGTTATATCGGTTTTACTTTTAATAACACAATGTGTTTTAATTTCATTTGAATTTCCCTTTGCATACCCAATTTCAGCCATTTGCCTTTTGGCAATTGTTTTAATTTTTATAAAAACCTTTGGTGAGCTTTTAACCTTTGGGCTTTCAATTGTAAAAAAGGTATTAAGGAAAGGGGCATAAAATGGAGCAGGTTTATAAAGCTATAAAAAACTGCTGTGGCTGTGCGAAATGTGAAGCCGTTTGCCCTGCAAATGCAATTACTATGCAGTTTAAAGGCGGGCACTACTACCCCGTTATAAATAAAGACTTATGCATTGACTGCAAAAAATGCGCCAAGGAATGTAATTTTACCTTAAATAATAACAGTATGCCGTTATTTGCTTATGCAGTAAAGCATAACGAAAAAATCAGAATGCAAAGCTCGTCGGGTGGTGCTTTTACCGCCTTGTCGGACTATATTTTAAAAAACGGCGGCAGGGTTTACGGTGCGGATTTTGATAATAATATGCACCTTTGCCACACCCTTGCAGACACACCGCAAAAGCGCGACCGTATGCGTGGCACTAAATATATTCAAAGCGATATGACAGGCGTTTACAAGCAAATTAGAGCTGATTTAAAGGCCAATTTGCCGGTGCTGTTTGTCGGTACACCCTGTCAGGTAAACGCCGTTAAAAGCTATGTTGGTGAAAATAAAGACCTTTATACCGCCGACCTTATTTGCCACGGTGTTCCCAGCCCTGAGGTTTGGGAAAAATATATTGAATATATTGAAAAGAAATTTGGCAAAAGGGTTAAGTTTTTCAGCTTCAGAAACAAGGATATTGCTTGGCGAAGCTACAGCGGCCGCATCACCTTTAGCGATAACAGTGTTTTAAGCAACAGCGATTTATCCAACGCTTATATTGAGCTGTTCCGTTATGATTTAACCCTTCGCGAGTGTTGCACAAGCTGTCCTTTTACAAGCCTTTCGCGTGTGGGTGACATTACCTTAGGGGATTTTTGGGGAATAGAAAATGTATTGCCCGAAATCGATGATAACAAGGGTGTTTCCGCTGTTTTTGTTAACACCGAAAAGGGCGCTAAGCTTTTTGAAGCCGTTAAAGGCAATTTGGAATGCTTTAAGGTATCAAACGAGCAAATTGCAAAACGTCAGCCCAACCTTAGCCGACCAAGTGTGCCCTCAATAAAGGCGGAAGCATTTAAAAGCGATATAACCACACTTTCGTTTGAAAGGGTGCTGAAAAAATACACCCGCGTTGGTTTTAAGCGGCGCATAATTGATTTTATAAAAAGGATTTTGCACAAATGAACAAATTAAAAAACTCAATAAAGCTGTTTTTAACAATGTTTAAAATCGGACTTTTCACCTTTGGCGGCGGATATGCAATGCTTGCCCTTTTAGAAAATGAATTTGTTGAAAAGCGCGGCTGGCTTACTAAAGAGGAATTTTTAAATATGCTGGCAATTGCCGAATCTACCCCTGGACCGATTGCAATAAATTCGGCAACCTATATTGGCTACAAAACGGCAGGTGTTTTAGGGTCAGCCTTTGCAACGCTTGGTGTATGCCTGCCATCGTTTATTATAATTTTCACCATTTCCCTTTTCTTTGATGCGTTTTTAAAGTTAAAATTCGTGCAATACGCCTTTTTTGGCATTCGCGCTTGTGTCATATATCTTATCGCATCTGCAGGCTTTAAACTGTTTAAAGGGCTTAAGAAGAATGCTTTGTCAATAATTATTTTTATTACCGTTTTAGCTTTAATGACCGCACTTTCAATTTTTGCAATTAAGTTTTCTACCGTATTTTACATTTTAATTTGCGGCACAATCGGTCTTGTAGCTTACCTTATCGGGCTTATTTCTCGAAAGGGGGCGCAAAAATAATGCTTGAATTATTTTTAACCTTTTTAAAAATCGGCGTTGTCTCCTTTGGCGGCGGCTACGGTATGATTTCCCTTGTACGCGAGGAGGCGCTTGCGCACGCGTGGCTCACTCAGGATGAATTTATCAATATGATAGCGGTTGCCGAATCTACCCCGGGACCAATTGCAATAAATATGGCAACCTTTATCGGCTCACAGGAATACGGAATTTTGGGCTCAGCTTTAGCAACCCTTGGTGTTGTGCTTCCCGCCTTTACAATAATTTTAATTATTAGCGCGCTTATTAAAAACTTTATTAAATATAAGGGCGTTCAGGCATTTTTATCGGGCGTGCAGCCCTGTGTGGTAGCCCTTATTCTTTCCACAGCAGCTACAATGCTTTTGTCTTCCCTTTTAGGCTTTGAGCATATCGGTGACAGCTTTGAATTTAACATAGTTGGTATTATCGTTTTGCCAATAATAGTTTTAATTTCAGCCTTGTGGAAAAAATGGAAAAAGAAAAAACCAAGCCCCATTTTGCTGATTATAATTTCAGCTGTGCTTGGTATGATACTTAGCCCAATATTCAGTATGTAAAAATCAAATAAAAACCGCCCAAGCGAGACACTTCATAAAGAAGCTGTCTCGCTTGTCTTTTATCTCAATAACAAGAGCAGCGACCAACCGTTATTGGCTGGTCGCTGTTTTTATACCGCTTTATTTAAAATTGCACACAAAACGGTAATATCGTCCTCGTGCTTATCGCTGCGGCGCCTACGGGCGCACATACAAAGATGTTCGGCTAAATCCTGCGCTTTTCCGTCACGAAAAGCTTCAATTTCTTGCCTAATCCAGTCGCAGCCTTCACTTACTGCCCCATCGGACAGTAAGACTACAATGTCACCAACCTTACATTTTATAAGGGCGGTATCAAAAGCAATATCCCTTAAAATACCTGCGGGCAGTGAAGTGCTTTCGGCCTTACCCGTGCGGCCGCTTCGCCGTAAAATTGAAGGTGCGGCACCCGCCTTATAAAGCTCAGTCATACCTGTGTATAAATCAATGCTGGCAATATCAACCGTTGCCAAGGATTCATCGGTAGATTTAAACAGCATTGATGAATTTAAAATTTTAAGCGAGCAATTATACCCAAAGCCTGCCTTGATAAGCCTTGCCATAAGCCCCGAAGCCATTGCGCCATCAACTGCGGCGCGACCACCCGTGCCCATACCGTCACTTAAAATCATAACAAAATGGCCCTTGCCGTCGTTAAAATATTTGTAAGCATCCCCGCAAAGACTGCCGCCGTTTGCGCAATATTGTTCGGCGCCGAAATCAACAAAAATATCTGCCCGTTCATTAAGCACCATATAAATTTCGCCCCCAACCTCGCTAACGGTGGGTGGGTCAAAATCGCGTTCACAGGCAACTGAGCATAACCTCATTACTTGGGCACGGTTTATAACAGTGTCGGCGGTTTTCTTAAGCTTCATTTCAACCGTCATTCGCCCAAATTTGTCAATTTTAGAACAGCATTCATCAAGGTGAAGCCCAATGTTTTTTAGTGCTGCGGCGGCATTTTCAGCGGCGGAATTATCAAACCTTTCCTGCATTTCAAAGTCGTCCGCCAAATCGCTAAGCATACTAGAAATGCCGTCAAACTGGTCGGAAACAACGCTTCGCACCTCATCTATACGGTTTTCGGCAGCTATGCGGGAAGCATAATCGGTATAGTGCTTAAAAACGGCATTTCCCATTCGTGAATGTCTAAGGCACCGCCCCTTAAATTCCTCGGTCGTGTGGGCTTCGGGGTTAAGCTCGCCCCGCTTTACCGCTTTGGTCATTTCAAGAATGGCGTTTATTGTGTCGTCACGCTTTTTCTCCCAACAGTGAAGCCTTAACTTACAGGCGGCACAGGCATCCTGTTCAATTGAATTTATTACAGTGCTAAAGCTTGGCGCATTTATTTTTGAAAGCTCAAGAGAAACCTTGTCCACCGTTTCGGAAACATCCTTTAAGGCGTTTGAAGCCAAATTAAGCTTAAGAGTAAGTGTTTTTTTAGCGCCGCTTGGCATATAAACCTTGGGGTAGGCCGAAAAAATTTTGCCAAGTATTATACCAAAGCTTCTGGGAATAAAAAGAAAAACAAGACAGCCACAAACCGCTTCAATAACGGTTATGGCTATAATTGTTCCTTCCCCTGTGGAAGCCGCACCAATAAATGAAAGCCCTAAAACAATAAAAATTTGGGCATATTTTCCGAGGGACGCGAATACACCTGACATTAGACCGGCTAGTGCAACCGCAACACCGATATTACCGTTTATACCGTTTAAGGCAAAGGTGAAAGCGGCGGTAATACCGCTTACCGCACCCGAAATTACACCGCCGTATTTTGAAGCGCAAAGTATAAGTAAAATGCTTAAAATGCGCCCTAAGGATACACCCATAAAGGCAATATCAAAAAGTCCCATTATAATAATGTTTATTACAATAAGCACCGAAACCAGCTCGTGCGCAGTAAGACCCGACTGACTTTTGGTTACCGCCTTAAAGCCACGGCCAAAGAAGTATGCACCTGCCGCAGTTAACAGCATTTCGGTTATAATGTCAAACGAATTGCCGCCAAGACCCCTAAAGGTTGCGGCCGATGTCATAAGGGAAGCCAAACCCGAAATTAAGGTTATAAAGCCATCGCTTTGAATAAGCTTTTTATAATTGCTGAGCAGCAGCTTAATTGCAAGCACCGCAAAAAGACAAGCAGCATATTTAAAGCCCCCGTTTCCTACAACGGGAAAAATATACCCTAAAAATATACCAATGGCGGCCGCGGGCGTGTATGTGAGCGGCGCCCCGGCCAAAAGCGAAATACCAAAGGGAATAAGCCTGTCCATAACAACAGCCCGTGTGGCAAAAAAGCCGCAAAGACCCACAAAGGTGTGAAGCACCGCGGCAAAGGCCATATCCTTTGTAGAAAGCTTTACCGTTTGATTTGGTATTTTTATAATTTCCTTCAAATTTATCACCGCCGTTATTTTTTCACCCATCATTATATTGTTTTTGCGGGACAAACTTTGTCAAACGGCGGTGTAAAATACAATAACTTTTTGTCACAAGGTTGCATTTTTGCAGTTTTTTAAAAATAATGAATAAAATTATTCGTTTTGTGAAATTTAATGTGTGGCAAAGTACGGTTTTTCTTGACTTTGTATACAAAAAATTATATAATGAATTTTACACGACGGCTCAGGCCGATAATAAACAAAGGTGGTATTTTTAACATGGCGAAAACTATTAAAATTACCGAGGACGGACTTTTAAAGCTTAAAAACGAGCTTGAAAATCTTAAGACAGTCGGTCGTACTGACATTGCTGAAAAAATTAAGGTTGCCCGTGGTTACGGTGACCTTTCGGAAAACAGCGAATACGACGAAGCTAAAAACGAACAGGCTAAAATTGAAGCCAGAATAGTTGAAATTGAAGCAATTCTTAAGAATGTTGAAATTATAGAAGAGGTTAAAGGTCGCGGCAAACCCAAGACAGTTGCTTTAGGCGTTACGGTTAAGGCACTTGATATGGAATTTGACGAGGAATGTGAATACCGTGTCGTCGGCTCGCTTGATGCTGACCCCATGAACGGTAAAATTTCGGACGATTCACCCTTAGGTAAAGCACTTTTAGGCAAAAAGATTGATGATATAGTTATCGTTGATGCCCCTGCAGGCGAGCTTAAGTTTAAAATTTTAGAAATTTTAAAGTAATTTAATTTTTAATCCTTTTAGGAAGTGAGAATAATGGAACAGAATAAGCCCCAAAATCAAGCCCCTGAACAAGATTTTAATGAAATCGTAAAGGTTCGCCGTGAAAAGCTTGCCAATTTAAAGGAAGCAGGTAACGACCCCTTTACTATTACTAAGTTTGATTTTAATAATGATTCCAAAAATATTAAGGATAATTTTGAAGCCCTTGAAGGCCAGAGCGTAAAAATTGCAGGCCGTATTGTTGCCCGCAGAATTATGGGTAAAGCAAGCTTTGTCGGTCTTAAGGACACAAGCGGTAAAATTCAGCTTTATGTAAGACGTGACGATGTTGGCGAGGATGTTTACGCAGGCTTTAAAAAGTGGGACATTGGCGACATTGTTGGTGTTGAAGGCTTTGTTTTCAAAACCCAGACAGGTGAAATTTCGGTTCACGCAACAAGCATTACACTTTTGTCAAAGTCACTTTTGCCGTTGCCCGAAAAATTCCACGGCCTTACCAATAACGACCTTCGTTTCCGTCAGCGCTATGTTGACCTTATTATGAACGATGACGTTAAGCGTAACTTTGTTATTCGTTCAAAGTTTATTAAGTATATAAGAAGCTATCTCGATAATATGAACTATATCGAGGTTGAAACTCCCGTACTTAATACTATCGTCGGCGGTGCGGCTGCCCGTCCGTTTATTACCCATCATAACACTTTAAATATTCCGATGTATATGCGTATCGCGACCGAGCTTCCCTTGAAGCGTCTTATCGTCGGCGGTATGGATAGAGTTTACGAAATAGGTCGTATTTTCAGAAATGAAGGTATGGACCCCAAGCACAACCCCGAATTTACTACGGTTGAGCTTTATCAGGCTTATGCCGATTTTCACGATATGATGGATATTGCCGAGGGTATTATCTCGGGTGCCGCCAAGGAAATTCATGGTACTTACGAGGTTGAATGGCTTGGCGAAAAGATTGACTTAACTCCCGGTTGGCGCCGTCTTACTATGGTTGATGCCGTTAAGGAATACGCGGGTATTGATTTTGGCGCAATTACCGACGATGCCGAGGCTGTTAAAGCCGCTGAAAGCATCGGTGTTGAGCTTGCTGATACTGCGGACAAGACTTGGGGTAACGCATTATATGCTTGTTTCGACCAACGTGTTGAAGAAAAGTTAATTCAACCCACGTTTATTACAATGTATCCGGTTGAGGTTTCACCACTTACTAAGGCATCCCCTGAGGATCCACGCCTTACCGAACGCTTTGAGTTGTTTATTTGTCACAGTGAATTGGCAAACGCTTATTCAGAACTTAACGACCCTATCGTTCAGCGCGAACGCTTTATGAAGCAATTGGAGCTTCGTGAGCGCGGTGACGACGAAGCCGAAATGCTCGATGAGGATTTCCTTACCGCTATGGAATACGGTATGCCCCCGACAGGCGGCATGGGTATCGGCATTGATAGAGTGGTAATGCTTCTTACCAATTCCGACACAGTCCGCGAGGTAATCCTATTCCCCACGATGAAGCCTCTCGACTAAAAAACCCAGTAAAATCAAGGGTTTTCGGCATCTCAAATCCGAGTTGACAACAAATTGACAACAATCTTTCATATTATTTTGAAGGATTGTAAC
>SVPF01000004.1 GCA_015066005.1 Oscillospiraceae bacterium | reverse complement strand
CATTCAACAATTGGAACAATGAAAAAGTATTTACCAATATGGCGGCGCTTACCTATACCGCACAAAAATATAAATACTTTGACTTGACTGTGGAATATAGATATGCAGGTTCGGGTAATCCGTGGCCGCTTGTGGTATTTAATCAGCAAAATATTACTCCTGAAATGTTCTATAGAAGTGATAATGTTACTAACCCAACGTATAGCGAAGACCCAATAGCCGTATCTCCAAACTATGCAGGCTCAATAAGAGTTTTCGGTAAAAAGGCAAGTGACAGCAAGACTATGTCATCTCAAATGGATGCCGATAGCTCACCGCAATGGCATAAAATGAAAATTTCAGTAACACCGGGAAATATTTATGCTGCTGTCTATGATAAGGATGGTAAGCTTGCATTAGAACTTACAACTCCTCTGGATGAAAGCTATCAAGGTGGTTATATCACTCTTATGCAGAATGGTGTTAGCCATTTTAAAAACATTTCAATAAAAGAAACTCATTTCACTGTTGTTGATATGAAGCAAAATGAAGACAGTGAAATAGTTGTTGATTTAGATGAAACCGAAGCATCTAAGACAATTCTTGTATCAACAGGCACAAAAAGATTATATGACTTAAAATCAATATCTGCTGTAAGTGAAAATGGAATTTCATATAAGGTAAGCCTATTTACAACTGATACATATAAAATTGAAAATGCTCATGCGTTAAGATTAAAGGTTGTATATCAAAAACGTAAGCTCGATTATGACCCTGAATATACCTTGAAATATTATTTTGATTGGGAAGAAGAACTTGAAGAATTTACTGCTTCGAGAACTCCCCACCCTGATGATACTGCGCTTGAAGCAGTTAATACAAAGGATAGATGGAAAATTTCAGGTGGTATTCTTTCAAAACCTGAAATTGACTATACGGGTACAACCAAAACTACAGCATATTTTGCGGATACAAATATATTAATGTTAAAAGATATGAAATTCCGCAATTTTGAGCTTACAGTTCAGTATATGCACGGTAAATCTGGCGGTTATTCATGCGGTGTAATCTTCGGAATTCAAGACCCTGAAGTCTTCTGCAACAATAAAGACGGCGGTATATTTGTAACGGTTGAAGCAGATGCCAGAGCAACACTTTACGGTAAATCCTTAAGAAATTCTGACGTTCGTATAATACCGGGCGACGGCGTAACAAACCTTCCAGGATATCCTAAATGGGATACAACCCAAATTCATACGATGAAAATAAGAGTTCTTGATGGTAGAGTTGAATTGGTTGTAGATGATGCAAACGCTGATAACCCCGTAATCGGTATTATTCCAAAGGATTATTACGGATACATTGCTCTTGCTGTAGGAAATAATAAGGGATGGTATGATAATCTTACTATTCAGCCGCTCGATGAGTGGGGGAATAAAATTTCTCTTGCAGAAAACGAAAAACAGTCAGCGTTTAATCCTGAAGATATCGAAACAGATACTTGGGAAGATAATTCCGAATGGGAATAATTCCAACAAAAATTATTGGCAAAGGCCAGAAAGGAAATCAATGTGAAAAAGAGATTATTTGCTTTAACTCTTGTGTTTTGCATACTTTTAGCGCCGCTTACGGGCTGCAAAAATAGCGGAGGTGAATGGGTGACTGAGGAAGAATGGGTAGAGGTTGAAAATGAAGGTTCAACAGGCAATAATGGCTCCTCGAATAACGATTCACAGTCACAAAACGGAAATCAAAATAAACCTAATAAGCGTCCTACAAATCAGGTAACGGGTAAAAATCCAATCATTACCTCAATGACAGGAAAGGACCCTAATGCAAATTATAAGGTTTCCGGTAAAGTATCGGTTGCGGTTAATACCAATCGTCCCACTGATTATGAGGCATTGTTTGAAGCATTCCAAGCTGTATATAAGGATGTTGAACTTGAAATCAGATATTTCTCTGATGGGGATAAATCTTTAAATTACATTCTTAAACAAGCATCAATCAATAAGCTTCCCGATGTAGTATTTGATGATGCGGCTTCGGTTCCTACATATGTAGCACAGGGTCTTGCTTATCCATTAGATAAATTTGTTAAAAATGATCCGGATCTTAAATATGTATCTAATGAAATATTAGACACTTATAGATACGGTGATAAGCTTTTTGCGTTACCTAATTCAATCCATTTTTCATGTGTAATGATTAACTTGGATATTGTTGAAAAGCTTAATTTAAAAATGCCATCACTCAGTTGGACAGTTGACGATATGGTAGCATTTTTAAAGTCTGGTACCACAAAAGAGTATAGCGGATGTGAACAGTTATTCGGCAACTACACAATAGCTGCGCAGTTATGCCCAATTTATGATAAAACTGTAGGCCTTTATGGCTATGACCATAAAAATGGCAAATTCAATCTTGCTCCTATGACCAGAGGTCAACAACTTATGGTAGACCTTAGAAAAATAGAAGGACTTGAAGCATTCTCGCTTCGTATGAGCGGTCTTGATAAATATACTGCAAAATTCGGTAACAGTAATACTTCTGATACACGTATGGCATTAAAGCTTGGTAAGACCTTGGTTGAATTCGATTCGGGCACTTGGGAAGACCCAAATCTTGGCAATTTCAAGTTTGATAATTGCTTATGGCCTTATCCTCAGTCTGAAAAAGGCCGTATGCCTATCCATGTTGACCATTCTATGATGATGAAAACTGCAAAGAATCCCGAGGCTGCGTTCCAGCTTCTCCGTTTCATCACATATTCAGCAGAGGGTAATTTGGCTCGTCTTAGCATGTATGATGAGGCTAATGCAGGTAAGTACGTACTTTCTTCAAGAATGTATTTCCCTGTAACTAGTCATCCTCAGGTTGTTGCAAAGTTTAATTCGCTTGAACTTCCCGAGCAGTATGATTATATGTATAAAAATATTGCTAAATCGTATCGTGCCGACCCCAAAAAATATATGGTTGATTTCGAAGATGTTATTGCAACAGCAACTAGTGATTGGAATAAGGTTCAAGATGGTTTAGCGGATGCTACCAGCACAAATGCTGCAATGGAAAAGAAACTTAATACCAAACTTTCTAATGTTCTTAAAGATTTTAATGCGAAAATAGCTAAGAACTATAAGTAATAATTATTATCCTGTCAGGGGTCAAAGATTTGACCCCTGATAGAACGGGAGTTGACAAAATGAAATTGAAACGAGTGGTAATACCTACTGTATTGATTATTGCCTTAATGGCTTCATCTTTTCTTCTTCCTCCTTTTGAAAATAAGGGAGAAGAAATTGAATCAATGCGAAGAACAGATATTTCTTCAACAAGATGGTATTCTACTGAACGTTATATAGGTGGTCAGAAGGTTAAAGGTTTTGAAAACCCGATATTGCTTAAACCCGGTGAATCTATATCTGTAACTGCAGAAACTTTAAGCGGAAAAAAGAATATTGTGTTAAATTATAAGCCCTCTAACCCTAAAATTGCTGACTGTATTGTAGATTTTAAGGTTGATGAGAAAAATTTTGTCTGCTCCTTGCCGTTACTTTGGACCGATTCAAAAGATGAATACGGTGTTGATAGATACGGAAATGAACTGTATCCCAAACAGGTTTGTTTAGAAGAATATATTGCAAATCCGTTGTTAGATAACTCTTCAAAAAACAGGGATAATATCTTAATTGATTTAAAAGAGGGCAAGCATACATTTACTATTACTGCCCAAAATCAAGAACTATGGATTTCGGGTTTAATACTTACAGACCCCGAGGTGATTCCAAGTTATAGTGAATATCAAAAACAGCACAAAAACAAAACAAAGGCAACCGGAATATATGTTGCAGAGGGCGAAAAATACTCTGTAAAATCAGATTCATATATTCGTTCAACCGCTGTTAATAATGCGGCACTTATTCCGTATGATACTTATAATAGTAAAATTAACGTATTAGATGGTTCTACTTGGGACAATGCAGGGCAAAAAATTGCTTGGGAAATAGAAGTTAAAGAAGATGGTTTATATAAATTAGGTATGAGATACTCGCTTACTAACAATGCGGATAAAAATTCATACCGTTCTTTAGAAATAGACGGAAAAATCCCCTTTGCTGAATGTAATAAATTAGTTGTTACTTCTTCGGGAAACAGCTATGGAAATTATGTTTTTTCACGGAATGATGGCACTCCTTACGAGTTTTATTTGGAAAAAGGCACGCATCTTATTTCAATGAAGGTTGAAATGGGTGCCCTTAAGGATATTTATTATCAAATACAGTCTAAAATGGAAGAAATTAACGTTTTAGGCGCTTCACTTCAAAAATTAACCGCAGGTGTAACCGATGAAAACAGAACTTGGGATATGGAAGACTATATGCCTGGTACTGTTGATAAATTGTTACAGTATGCGAAAGATATAAGAAAAATTTACAATGATATCAAAAAGTTAAGTGGCAATAAAGCAAGTTATGCTTCGAACCTTTTATATGCAGCAGAATCACTAGAAAAATTAGCTGATGAACCCGAACAAATACCTAACAGAACTAATCTTTTAAGTATAGGTGATAGCTCTGCAAGTAAGTATTTGGGTGTGGTTATGTCCAATTTAACATCACTTCCAATTACTATTGATAGAATATATGTGTTTAATAATGCTGAGCTACCCAAAGCCTCTGTTTCGGTTGTTAGAAATTTAGCCGAAGGAATAAAATCTTTTATATCATCATTTAATCCCAACGGTAACAAGAGCTATGCAGCGGATTATAGCGATAGCGCTCAATTAAAGGTTTGGATTAATAGACCTGTTCAATATGTGCAGGTTTTACAACAAATTTTAGATGAAGAATATAATGCCGAAAAAGGCACGGATATAAAACTTTCGATTATGCCAAGTGAACAAAAGCTTATTTTGGCGAACGCTTCAGGCAATAATCCGGATGTAGTACTTTCTACTGCATATTCAACACCTTTTAACTTTGCAGTAAGAGGTGCGGCAAAGAATTTACTTGATTACGATGATTTTCTTTCGGTTTATGCGGAAAATTATAATTTAGAAGCATTAGTTCCACTTTGTTACAATGGCGGAGTTTACGGTGCGATTGAATCTCAGGATTTTTATTGTTTGTTTTATAGAAAGGACACTTTGAATGCCTTAAACCTCAATGTTCCTAATACTTGGGATGATGTTCGCAAAATGATGCCTGAGTTATTACGCAACTCAATGAATTTCAGTGTTCCTATTGCAAGTGCGGGAGGCACTAAAACGTTTAGTGTTACAGCACCATTTATTTATCAAAATAACGGTCAGATTTATAATGATAATGCTATGTCGGTAAGTTACAATACTAAGAATGTTATTAAAGGCTTTACCGATATGACCGAGATGTTCACAATTTACGGTGCTAAACGAACAGTGGCTGATTTTTATAATAGTTTTCGTTATAATACAACACCTATTGGTATAGGAAACTTTTCTACATATTTGCAGCTTAAGGTTGCAGCACCTGAACTTGAGGGCTTGTGGGGAATAGCAATGGTTCCCGGAACAAAACAGTCTGACGGAACTGTACAAAGATATCAAATGGCTGATAGCACAGCGTCTATGATATTTGCTAACACTGAAAAAGAAGACGAAGCATGGGATTTCCTTAAATGGTATCTTTCTACTAATACTCAAATTAACTATGCTAATACATTACAGTCAACCTACGGTAGTGAATACCGTCTTAATACAGCTAACCTTAATGCTTTTGAGCAGTTGCAGTATTCTAAGGAAGATTTAAACGTAATACTTAGTCAATGGAAATGGCAAAAAGAAAATCTTCAGCATCCGGCAGGTTATATGAGTGAACGTGAGCTCAGTAACGCTTGGATAAACGTTGTTGTAAATGGCGATGGTATCGCTGAAGCACTTGATAAGGCAGTTTTACAGTCGGATAGAGAAATTTTACGCAAAATGCAGGAATTCGGCTATTGTGATGAAGACGGTAACATTATAAAAGAGTATAAATTGTTAACAGCAAAGGATTTATATTCTATGTTAGAGAAGAAGGAGGCAACAAAATAATGAAATCGGCAGTGAAAAATGTAAAAGATTTTGCAAATAATCACTCGGTGCTTGTTTTTTTGTTTCCGTTCGTGCTTCTTTTTTTGCTCTTTATTATAATCCCTATTGGTGCTGCAGTTGTTTTGTCGTTTACCGATTTTAATACAGTACAAATGCCACATTTTATCGGCATAAAAAACTATATTAATCTTTTGACATCAGATACTGTGTTTATGCAAAAGGTTTTGCCTAATACTATTATTTATGCTGTTTTTGTAGGTGTAGGCGGTTATGTTTTATCATTTTTATTGGCATGGTCGTTATCTCAAGTGACTCAACGTGCCAGAACGTTGATGGCTATAATTATTTACTCACCATCACTTACGGGAACAGTTATGATATCTACTATTTTCGGAGTTATTTTTAATGGTGATGAATCGGGATATCTTAATTACTTTCTTTTAAAAATGAAAGTAATTTCAGAGCCTATACAGTGGCTGACGTCTGAAGACTATCTTCTACCAATTATGATTATTGTAGCCCTTTGGAGCAGTATGGGTGTAGGTTTTTTGGCAATACTTTCGGGTATTATGAACGTAAATGAAGAGCTTTACGAAGCAGCATATATTGACGGCGTTAAGAATCGTTTTCAAGAAATAATTTATGTTACTATTCCTTCTGCTAAGCCTCAGATGCTTTTCGGTGCGGTAATGGCAATAGTAAATACTTTCAATAGTGCGGGTGTAGGTGTTGCACTTTCGGGTTCAAATCCCACACCGAATTACGCGGGTCAATTAATTGTTACACATATTGACGACTATGGTTTTCTTCGTTATGAAATGGGATATGCGGCTGCCATATCGGTTGTTCTCCTTATTGGTATCAGATTTTTGTCAATAGGTGCAGAAAAACTTTTCGGCAGTAAAGATTAGGTGATGTGTATGAAAAATCATAATACTGAAAGAAAAATCAAACGTCGTCGTTCAAGGCTTAAGCAAAACGGCATTAATCCTAAGCACTTCTCTGCTAGTCAACTTAAATTTTATGCCTATCTTATTCCTATTTGTATTGTAATGGGATTGCCGATACTTTTCATTGTTTCTAACGCATTTAAGCCTATGGATGAACTTATGGCATATCCACCTAGATTTTTTGTAAAACATCCAACATTAAATAATTTTTTAATGCTTTTCAATATGTCATCAACTTCAAGCGTACCTGCTTCAAGATATTTGTTTAACAGCGTTTTAACTACTGTTATAACTGTTTTTGGGGCATTGCTAATATGCTCTTGCTCAGCTTTTGCCTTTTCCAAGAAAAAGTTTAAGCTTAAAGGCTTTCTTTTTGACATTAATACAATAGCTCTTATGTTTGTACCTGTAGCAGTAGCTATTCCGCGTTACTTTGTTATAACATATACAGGAATGCTTGATACTTTGTGGGCAAACATATTGCCGTTACTTGTTATACCAACAGGTGTATTTCTTGTTAAACAGTTTATGGACCAGTTACCTGATGCTTTAATAGAGGCAGCAGTTGTTGATGGAGCAAGTGATTATACAATTATGGCAAGAATTATTATGCCATTAATAAAATCACCTCTTTCCACTGTGGCTATTTTAGCTTTCCAATCGGCTTGGAATTCGGTAGAAGCATCAACCTATTACATAAACGATGAGTCTTTAAAAACGTTCCCATTCTATATGAGCACTTTGTCAAGCACTGTGGGAAATGCTGTAGTTGGTAAGGGCATTAGTGCTGCGGCAACTTTGCTTATGTTTTTACCAAATCTTATTTTATTTATTATTTTGCAGTCTAAAGTTATGAATACAATGGCCCATTCTGGTATTAAGTAAGGAGGATGCGGTTTGTTAAAAAAAATATTGGCAATAGCATTTTCGCTTACGTTTTTAATCGGAGTGTTTTCATTTAATGTAAGTGCTAGTGAAAATACCACCTATACATATACAATTTCGGTTGACGATGAATGGATTCGTACGCAAGATGCATATATGGCAAGTGAAATTATTTTTAAGGATTACGATTTGTCTCAACCGTCGGATATATTTATAAATGGAAGAAATCTTTATGTTGCTGATAGCGGAAATTCAAGAATAGTAATCTATAATCTTGATACAAAAGAAAAGACTTTTATTGGTGAATCGATACTTTCACAGCCTTCTGGTGTTTTTGCTAAAAATGACGGAACTGTTTATGTAGCAGATATGGGTTTAAAAGAGGTTTTGGTTTTTAATGTTGATGGTAGCTTGAAATTAAAAATTGTAAGACCTAACGAAAGCCCTCTTTTCAGTAAGTCTGCAACTTTTGAACCTAAAAATGTCGTTGTTACTTCACAGGATAATATCTTTGTAGTTGGCACAGGCTCGCATGAGGGTATTATGCAATTCGGCTCTGACGGTGAATTCCAAGGCTTCTTTGCTGCTAATAAAAGACATCTTTCTTTAATTGAACGTATTCAGGAACTTCTTTTTACTGATGAGCAAAAAGAGCAGCTTCTTAACAGAACATCACGACCCATTGAAAATATTGATGTTACTGACCGTGACTTGCTATGCACGGTAACACAGGATGCAGGTGTAACAACCGAATGGCGAGAAGCAACAGCAAAGATAGAAAACAGAATTAAGATTCATAATATGGCAGGTGTAAATATTCTTGCTGCAAGTGAGGATATACATGATGAATGGAATTTTGTTGATGTGGCCTCAGGTAAGGATGGCTTTACCTATACTTTGTCTTATACAGGTGTTATAAGTGAATACGATTCTCAGGGCAATTTGCTTTTCTCTTTTGGCGGACGTTCTATGTCGACTGACCGTAACGGTTTGTTTACTGTGGCTGCCGCAATAGACCTTGACGATAACGGGTTTATATATGTTCTCGATAAGGAAAGAGGTATAGTACAGGTTTTTTATCCCACCGAATATGCTGCTTTAACTCATGAGGCCACCAAGATTCTTAATAAAGGCGATTATGAGGAAAGTGAAAAAATTTGGAAATCTATACTTAACCTCAACGGTATGTCTAGGGTCGCTCACATAGGTTACGGTAAATCACTTATGCATCAGGGCAATTTTAAAGCGGCATTAAACGAATTTAAAATTGCTAACGATAAAGAAAATTATTCGGATGCCTTTTGGGAAATTCGTAACGAGATAATTAACAGTATTTTGCCATATTTACTTATCAGCTTAGTTGTTTTATTTGCAGTAGTTTATGTTTATAAGGCTATTGCAAAGAAAAAAGGTTTTAAATTAATTAAAAAACGTGAAATAAAATCACGATTAATAAAAGATATTTTAAATGTATTTGATATGTTGAAGCATCCTATTGATAATTTTTATGATTTAAAGGTTGGAACAAAAGGCTCTGTGCTTTCGGCTGCAGTTATCTATATAGCGGTAACACTTGTTTTTGTGGTTGATACTCTTTTCAGGGGATATTTATTTGCTCCCGAAAACTTGAGCGATTTATCAATATTTCCTGTACTTATAATGTTTATAGTTCCGTTGGGATTATTTATCGTAGGTAACTCAATGGTAGCTTCTATTAATGACGGTGAAGGTTCGTTTAAGAATATCTTTGTAATTACTGCGTATTCTTTATCGCCTTATTTGATTATCACTCCTTTTGTTGTAATTGCAAGCTATGGCGTAACCTTTAATGAATCTTTTATTCTTGATTTAATATGGTTTGTCGGTGTAGCATGGTCAGCTGTTATTCTCTTTATAGGAATTATGCGAACACATGATTATAACTTTGGAGAAACTGTTAAAAATATATTAATTACAGTATTTTTTATGCTTATGGCTGTTGTAGCTGCGGCTATTATGTACGTTATGTGGAATGCATTGATTTCATTTATAAAAAGTGTACTCGTGGAGGTGGATTTCCGTGTCACAGGTTAAAAAAACAGTATTAACAGTATCTGTTGCAGTTTTACTTATTGTTTCGGTAATAGTATCTGTTTTGGCTACCGGTGGACAGGGCGATTCATTCAAATTTGAAATTGCTGATACATCTGCGGTAGAAATTGCATCTAACCGTCATACACAACCTGATTCTGATGTGGAAATTTCCAATAATTTGAGCAGTCTTACAGGGTTTGAAAAAAAGTGCGAAAACGAATATCTGGAAATTTGGTTTAAAGAGGATATCGCTTCTATAAGAGTGGTCGATAAGCGTAGCGGATATGTATGGGGCTCACTTGCGGGAGATACTCATGAGGAGCTTAACAATTCTTTTACTGCTATGGCAAATTCATTATGCACAATTGAGTATTATGATGAAAGCGGCTCTGATGACAGATTAAGTCTTTCTGATAGCAGTGTTGAAGCCTTGTATCAGTGGAACGATAATGAGCTTACCTGTAGTTTTTATTCAAATGATAAAGGAATTGGCTTGAAATTTACTATGAAGCTTGTCGGCTATGATATTGAATTTGAGATAGTAAAGGGAAGTGTCAAGGAAAGCGAAAGCGCTTTAATAAAATCGCTTTATTTCATACCTTTTATGGGTTGCGTTAATCAGGATGAAAAAAGCGGATATATGTTTGTACCTGACGGTCCGGGTGCACTTATCAGATATACAAAGAGCGCAAGTTATATTTCACCGTTTGAAAAAAAGGTTTACGGTATGGATTACGGAATAGATACTGTGGCGGAAACCTATAATATTCTATCCCAAAGACCTAATGATTTTGCTGTAGAAACTCCTCAGATTTCATGTCCTGTTTTTGGAGTTGTACATGGTGCGGGTAAAAATGCTATATTTGCAGAAATTCTTTCGGGTATGGATTATGCGTTAATTCAGGCTTATCCCGCAGGATTTACTACTGATTTTAACTGGGTTACTGCAAGATTTGAATATAGACAGAAATATGTTCAACCTACCGGTCAGGAAGGACAGGGTGTAGAGGGTCCTCAGCCCAAGGCGAATAGTATGATTCCTAAAATCAGTTATTCTTTTCTAACTGGTGAAGATGCTAATTATTCGGGAATGGCCCGAACATACAGAGAGCGTCTTATTGAACGTGGTGTTTTAAACAAAGAGCGTGTCGATAAAGAGGTGCCGATGCTTCTAAATATTATCGGCGCTGATGTAAAAGACGGATTTTTAAAAATGAATACCGCAACTCTTACTACTGCAAATCAGGCAAAAGAGATTATTTCTTCAATTAATAAGGTAGGTGTTAATAATTTAAGTGTTGTTTATTCAGGCTGGAAAAAAGGAGGAATAAACGGTACAAAATATAAATCCTCCTCGTTTGAGAAAAAGCTGGGTTCATTGAAGGACTTTGAGGAACTAAGTCATCTCGTTAAAAGTAATCATGGAAGGTTCTATCTTGGTCTTAATCCTGTAACGGCAAATGATAAGCAGATTAATCCTGCAAGTCTTTCGGCCACTACATTGGGAAAAGAATTTGAAGTAATTGTTAGGGATAATGATGATGCTCTGTTTAATACTTCTTATCTTATTAAACCCATTACTGTTGCAGATTATACCAGTAGCCTTATGAAAAAATATAACTTCAGTTTCTGCTTTGAAAATTTGGGAACAAAGTTATATGCGGATTACAGTCGCGATAAAAATCTTAGCCGAAATCAAACAAAACAGGTTTTCCAAAAAGTTGCTAAGTTATCAGAATCATCTGCATATTTTAAACCTAATGACTATATGTGGCAAAGTACTGCAGAATATTTTGATATTCCTATGGTTAACAGCCAATATCTTTATGAAACCGATACGGTTCCGTTCTTACAAATGGTGTTAAAGGGAAGCATAGACTATTATGCACCTTATGCCAATCTTGGATTTTACAATCAGGCGAGCATTCTAAAAATGATAGAATTTGCAACATATCCGTCTGTGATTCTTATGGGAGAGGACAATTACGCCCTTCATAATACAGGCTTAGAGGATTACTTCTCATTAAATTATAATTCATGGGAAAATGTAATCGGTGATATGTATTCCGAAATAAGTTCCGCACTTTCTAAGGTTGAAGGTGCAAGTATGACCGAGCATAAGGTTTTGTCTGATGGTGTTATTCTTACTTCATATAGTAATGGAGTAAAAATATTAGTAAATTATAACTCTAAAAATGCAATTACCGACTACGGTACTGTCAATGCCAAGAGTTTTTTAGTAAAGGATAGATAAACTAATGAAAAAAGCGCATAAAAAAGGACTTACAAATATACAAAGAGATATTATAAGCGGATATTTGTTTTTTCTTCCTTGGATAATAGGGTTCTTGGTATTTACATTGTATCCAATGTTCTTTTCTGTGCAAATGAGCTTTAATGAAGTGACAGTAAGACCCGGCGAAATATTCCTCGAATGGCAGGCCGGAAAATACTATGATTATGCATGGAATGTTGATACAACCTTTAAATTGCACCTTGGAAATGCAATTTTGTTTATTTGTTGTGCAACGCCGGTTGTTTTAGTTTTCGCTCTTATTATTGCATTGCTTTTGAATAAAGAATTTGCTGGACGCACTTTTTTACGAATGGTATTTTTTGTTCCGGTTATCATTATGAGCGGTCCCGTTGTGACAAACCTGCTTTCGGGACATTCTCTACAGTTTTCAGAACAATTACCAAGTATTTACAAATTGCTTCAGTCAATGCCTGAATTCATTTCAAAACCAAGCATATTTATTTTGGATGAATTAGCACTTATTTTGTGGTTTTGTGGTGTTCCAATTTTAATATTTATGGTTGGTCTTCAACGTGTAAGTCCCGATATTTATGAGGCGGCAAATATTGACGGTGCAGGCGGTTGGGAAAAGTTTTGGAAAATAACTCTTCCGCATTTAGTGCCTATGATTATAATCAATGCTGTTTATACTGCTGTTGAAGTATCAAACTATTCGGAATTGGAGATTAACCAGAAAATAACAGGCGCAATGTTTGATACAACAAGACTTTACAGTTTTTCTGCTGCCATGTCATGGATATACTTCATTTGTGTTCTTGCCGTTTTGTTGGTTTTATTTTTGATTATCACATGGTTTGGAAGGAGGTCTAGGGCGTGAAGCAAAAAAACAAAAATGTAAAAAAACATTTCAAAAAGCTTTATGCTAGCAGATACATCTTATTAAACCGCTTTACAACTTATTTCGTTTTAATTGCGGCCGGTTTTGTATATCTCTATCCTATGATTTATATGATAGTATGCAGTGTTATGTCGCAGAATGACCTTGTAGACCCTTCTATAACTTGGGTGCCTACTGGAATATCCTTCGGGAATTATTTGACCGCTTTTGAAACCTTGGATTTTTGGAAAAGTGTTGGTAATTCCTTTTTGATGGTTATACCAACGGCAATTTTCCAGACCTTCTCGACAGCTTTTATAGGTTACGGTTTGGCACGTTTTGAGTTTCCGTTTAAAAAACTGTGGATAGTATTAATTGTTGCAACCTTTTTGCTCCCTGTAAATATCACACTTATTCCAAGGTATGTTCTTTACAATCAGTACGGAATCCTTAATACTGTATTTCCACAGTATTTACCGGCGCTTTTAGGCCAGGGAATAAAAAGTACAGTGTTCATTTTAATGTATTATATGGTTTTCAGCAGTTATCCGAAAGCATTTGACGAAGCTGCGGCTATAGATGGGGCCAATAGATTCAAAATTTTCTATAAGATTGCGTTACCTATGGGTAAATCTACTTCAATATTAACGGTTTTGTTTTCAATAATATGGTATTGGAATGAAACTGAGCAGAGTAAATTGTTATTTGGAAATAAGATAACTACTTTGCCAATTCAATTGGAAAATTTTGCAGAAAGATATACCGCACTTTACGGAAATAATGATACTTTCCAAAGACTTAATGAGTCAGTAAGTCTTGCAGGTACTTTTCTTTCGATTATACCCATGCTTATTTTGTATGTTGTTTTCCAACGACAATTCGTTGAAAGCATCGAGCGAAGCGGTATAACAGGTGAGTAAACATTAAAGGAGATTAGGCAAAAATGAAAAATTTAACTAAAGTATTGATTTTTATATGTTGTTTTGCTATAGCTTTTACCGCGATAGGTGGTTCAGTTGCGGCTTATGTGGATGATTCAGAGCATAATATTGTTGAAACACCCACAAATAAACCTCTTCCTGAAGATGTGAGAGTTGTTTGGTACCGACTTAATAATTTAATAAATGTTGAAAAAGAAACAGATAAACTCACGATGAATTTTAAGGTAAATTCAAATACATATAAGCTTTATCTGGTATTTCCAAAAGAAGGCGGATTCAGACTTTTCTCTGATGATGCGGGATATTTTGAGCCCGATTCAATTAAAGAAATTAATTATTCAAAATCGGACGATGCTCTCGTATGCAGTGCTGGTGACAATACAAGCGTAAAGTTACGTCAAAAGGAAAATAATTGGTCACTTGATATTTACAACAAAGATACAATAGTGTACCGAATTACCGGGAAACAACTTTCAGTAGGCTATGATAAGGATAATAATTTCCGTAAAACTCGATTAGAGGGTACAATAGGTTCTAAGGAAACCTTGACAGGTTTAGGACAGCGTTATGACCAGCAGGTTAGAAATGGGACCAAAAGTTTGCTATGGAATATAGATGCTGGAGATCATGTTTTTAGTGAGACCCAATGGGAAACGGATATGACATATACTAATATTCCGCTTTTGCATAGCACAAACGGTTATTCGGTTTTCTTTAATTCATCCTATGCTATTGAAGCAGATATAGGAAAAGCAGACAGTAAGAAGTATACATTGGAAAACTACGGAAAAACAATGGACCTTTACTTCTGGACAGGTAAAGCGGCAGACAGATTAGATTCTTATATGCAGCTTACAGGATATAATATTCTACCGCCAAAGTGGGCATTTTCTTATTGGGCAGGTAATAGCGCTGTTTATTTCCAAAATGCAAATGGCGGAGATTATATAAACGAACTCCAAAAAATGATGGATGGTTACACCAAAATAGGAACACCTATTCAGACGATGTTCGTCGAAGGTGTAATTTACAAAGATACTATGGTGCATAGCTTACTTAAAAAAACTGACACTAAGGTAATTGCATGGCACGATTCAGCATATAATTTGTGGAGTAATACCTTGACGGATGCTTTCCCCGGATTAAGCAAGGCTGAAACTCCTATTGTAAAGCGATTATACAATAAAGAACTTATATATGATCCGGCGACTTATATTGATTTTACTGACGAAAGATCTGCTATCTTAATTGATCATATGTATTCTAAATATTTAAAATACGGCACAAAGGGTGCAATGATAGATTTTGCGGATGCTGTTGGTATAGATACTATATTTTCTAACGGAAAAACAGGTGATGAGATGCATAATATATATGCATATTATTACCAAAAAGCTTTTAAAGAATTATATGAGAAATATCACGGTGATGATTATATTCTCTTTGCCCGTGCAGGTTATGCAGGTAGCCAATCGCTTATGGCTAAATTTCTTGGTGACTGCGATACAACTATGTGGGGACTAAGCAAAGCTTTAACATCAGGACTTAATTTATCCTCAAGTGGTTTTTCAATTTGGGGAAGTGATATGGGCGGACTCGGCAGAGGCGGTCAGCCTAATGAAGACACATACAGAAGATGGGTACAATGGTCTGCATTTAACCCTCTTTTCCGTTCACATGGTTCTACTACAAGAGTTCCTTGGGACTACAGTGAATCCGCAACAAAAGAATTTCAGAAATACTATTGGTTACGCGAAAATTTAATTGATGCGATATACAGTGGTGCTATAGAAGGAAGCAGAACCAATTATCTTATGGCTAAACCTTTAAATCTCGCATTCCCCGAACAGCCACACCTTGCAAAAACCGAAGGACTATATATGTTCTGCGAAGATATTCTTGTGGCTCCTGTAACCGAGGAATACGGAATTTCAAAATCTCTTGTTTTACCTAATGATAACTGGACTGATTTCTGGACAGGTCAAAACATTAAGGGTGGAACTGAGATTGTTACCAGAGCATCAGAGGGCACAATACCGCTTTATTTAAAAGCAGGATCTGTAATTCCTGTTAATGTATCCAACGATTTGGTTCTTGGAAATAATATGGAAGACGGAAGCGTTGCAGGTATATTAATTTCACCTGCTACAACACGCAGAGAAATACAATATAACAAGGATACCGATACAGTAGTAAAATATGTTTCTGACCGTTCTAAAGAAGGAACAACAAAAATCTCTAATACTTCGAAGTCTTTAGTACGTGCGGTTATAGCAAAGGGTATTTCTGCATCTTCTGTTGTTGTTGACGGAGTTAAGTTAAAAAAATATAATGAAGTGTTTGCAGACGGTGAGGTTGGTTATTCTGTTGATCACGTAAACAATACCACAACCATCTGGTTGCCTGAAAAATGGAGTACACTTGAAGTTACTAATGGCGGTGGCATAAGCCGTAACCTTGCATTAAACAGTGAAATTGTTTCTTCTTCAGCTTTAGGTAATAAAATTTCAAATGTTAATGATAAAGATTACACAAATTATTGGACATTACCTTCAACAAACCCCGAATTTGAAATTGTTTTTGATGATGTAAAAGAAATATCTGAAATACAACTTACATGGGGCTTTAATTATGCTAAAGCTTATTCAGTTGAGATTTCTTCAGACGGATATAATTACACTAATGTAGCTAATATTACTGAAGGTTTAGGAGACGAGGAAGTAATTAAGCTTGACAAAACTTATGAAGCGCAATACATACGTTTTTCGGGTTTTGAAAAGGCACAACAGGCATCAGCTGAACTTTGCGATGTAAGAATTTATGGCTCAGATATGGATTATATCGGTATTTGTGATGTAACCGGCAATATAAGTGCAGATAAGGGAACAGAAGAAGATAATTTTACCGATTTTGAAGAAGATGATGAACCTACTTATAAAAAGAAGGTTATTCGCCGTAAATTTATTCCAGGCAGTTTAGACTGGTGGGTAATATTGATAATTGTTGTAGTTTCAGTAGTTGTTGCTGGTGCTGCAGGGCTTACAGTATTTATATTAATTCGAAAGAAAAAATCTAAAGATAAAACAAAATAATATTTTTGTGTTTTAGTATGATTTTATTAATTAAACGGTGAAATTCTAATGATAATTTCACCGTTTAATATTAATTTTGTATTGAAGAGTTATAGAACAGGGGCAATTAATATGAATAAAGATATTGCTGAAAATTTAAAAAATCAATGGATAGATAAAAGGCCTAATAAACCATTGCCACATAACATACCCGTTACTTGGTTCGATTTGAGTTGCCTGGAAAAAATTGATTATGATGCTGACAGGGTGACATTAAGCTTTTTAGTGAATAATAAAGAATATAAGCTTTATCTATCTTTTCCTGAAATCGGCGGAATCCGTCTCTATTCTGATAAAATTGGCTTCCAAAACATAGAAAAGTACAAGAAAATCAAATGTATTAGCTATGAACATGGGTTAAACGTTAAAACTGACAGCGAAATAGAAATTAGAATAAATACAAATTCTAATTGTTGGGAAATAGAAATCTTATACGATGGAAAGATTATAAATTGTATAAACGGCAGACAACTTTTGTTGGGATATAGTGAAGATGGTAATTTGTCAAAGATAAAGATAATCGGAAGTATTTCTGAAAAAGAATTGTTTACCGGTTTGGGTGAAAGATTTGACAAAATAGTTCGCAATGGAACTTATTCACTTTTATGGAATTTTGATTCTCTTTTTCAATTGAGTGAAAGTTCTAAAACGGACAGAGTTTACAGTTATACTAATATCCCTATTTTGCACAGTACAAACGGCTATACCTTGTTTATTAATTCTTCTTATGCAATAGATGCGGATATTGGTAAAACTAATTCACAGGAATATTTCTTTGAATGTTATGGTCCAACCTTTGATTTATTTTTCTTTACGGGCGAATTTTCCTATAGAATGGAAAGCTACGCTAAACTTACAGGGTATAATGTACTTCCGCCAAAATGGGCTTTTTCTTATTGGGCAGGAAACAGTGCCATACATTTTACTTATGCAAACGGCGGAAATTATATGCAAACCCTTGAAAATATGATGGAGGGTTATGCCAAAATAGGTACACCTATTAAAAATATGTTTGTGGAGGGTGTAATACATAAAGACAAAAATGTGTATAAATATCTCAATAAAACAGACACACATGTTATTGCTTGGCATGATTCTGCGTATTGGCTAAAAAATAAACCGAATGAAATGTCAATAGAAGATTCTCCGCATTTGCGACCATATTATGGTGACAGAAATGAGGAATTAAAACAAAAATATTGCGATTTTACCCATCCAAATGCTAAGTGGATAATTGATAACTTATATGGTAAGTATATTAAATTGGGCATAAAAGGCGCAATGATAGATTTTGCTGATGCTGTTCCTTATAATTCAATTGCATATGATGGTACCACAGGTGATGAAATGCATAATGTGTATGCATTTCACTACCAGAAGCATTTTAAGGAGCTGTATGAAAAATATAACGGCTCAGATTATATTCTCTTTGCTCGTGCGGGCTTTCCGGGTACGCAGAGCTTGATGGCAAAATTTTTAGGCGATGAGCCTTGCACGTTTGATGGTTTAAAGACCTCTCTTACAGCGGGCTTAAATCTTTCTTTAAGCGGTTTTTCACTTTGGGGAACTGATATGGGCGGTCTTGGAATTTGGCGAAAGCATATTCCGGATGAGGACTGTTATAGAAGATGGATGCAATGGGCTGCTTTTAACCCGATTATGCGTTCTCACGGTCACACCACAAGGGCGCCTTGGGATTTCAGTTCTGATGCGGTAAGAGATTTTCAGAAGTATTATTGGCTACGTGAAAATCTTATGGATACCATTTATAGTAATGTAATAGATAGCAGTAGAAGCGCTACTGTTATGGTAGAACCCTTGCAGTTAGCTTTTCCTCAAGATGAAACAGTAGCATTAATAGAAGATGAATATATGTTCTGCAAGGATATATTAGTAGCACCTATTTTGAAAGAAAGAACTCTTGCAAGAGATGTTATTTTGCCTAATGGTATGTGGATAGATTTTTGGACGGGTCTTAATGTTAAAGGTGGCGCTCAATTTAAAGCTAGGGCTTCAGAGGGTACCATTCCTTTATATTTGCGTTCAGGTACACTTCTTAAAATTAAACTTTCCTATAGTTTAAAGCTTTGTGACAATATGGAGAAAGGTTCATATAATGCACTATTGATAACAGCCCCCGACGTCAAACGTGATATTTCATTTAACTTAAATGAAATAGATGTGGAAAGATATATTACAGAATTTATAGATGGAAAAACTGTTATTACAAATAGTTCAATGGCAGATATTAATGCAGTAATCGCTAAAGGGATTTCCGCAATTTCTGTAATTGTGGATGGGAAAGCAGTTGATAGAAAAGGATATATCACTCCAAATGGAACCGCTTTCTATTACGTTGACGAAATAAAAAACACTACTACTATATTTTTACCTGATTCTTGGAAAACATTAGAAATAGTGGACAGCGGAAAGGTGGTTAAAAATTTAGCATTTGAGAAATTTATTTATTCAGAAGATGATACATCGGCGTCTTTCCATAGAACTATTGCAGATGGTTGGGCTTTTAATTACTGGACCATTCCCAGAACTAATGCAAAATTTACTCTTGATTTGGATGAGGTTAAGGAAATTAAGGAAATTCAAATGACGTGGGGTACAGATTATGCTGATTCTTATATGGTTGAAGCCTCCGTTGATGGTAAAAATTGGTTTTTTGTTATAGGTGTTATGGATGGAACGGGCGATGAAGAGGTTTTAAGATTACCACCTAATACTAAAGCGAGATATATCCGTTTTATGAATTTTGGATTCCCACAAAGAACTCCTGCCATATTGGGAGATATTAGGGTTTATGGAACAGAGTATGAAGATAAAGATTAAAACTTATAATAAAGATGGGTGAATAAATGATGAATATTCCTTTTAGAAATGACGAATACGGCAAAAAATTTTATATTGAAAGTGATAATGAATTTGTACTGATTCCTTATGATACCGGTAACTATAAATCTAATGGTATAGATTTTTCTGTTGCTGAGAAAATAGAAGGGAATATTCTAAATATCAGCATATCTATAAAGTCGGATTTTCCAATGAAGCTGAAAAGGTTGGGACTTAGGCTTGGTATAGATACCTATATGGATAAATATCCTGATTGGAATTATAAGTATTTTCCGTCTGCTTTAAGATGCGAAAAACAAGGCTTTTGGTCTTGCTTTATGTCACCACTCGGTAAGATATTGGCGATTTGTTCACCATCAAAAATAGTTTCTTGGAGAAATGAATATAGTGATTGTGATTTTGATATCGTAGGCCACAGAATTTATACAAGCTCTATAGAGTTTATTAATATATATCCTCAACCCGAGAGGCATCCATTATCAAGTGATGAACTGAATGCTGAGCCTATTAATATTAGACTTTATTTCAAGGAATGCGATTCTGAAGAAGAGATGTATAGTTTCATAGAAGAATATTCAAATATTAGAATACCTTCTATTAACAAGTTTACATTGCAAGAAGGCGAAGAACTTTATATTGATGGCAAAAAGTATAACGGAATATTAAAAAAGGGAATAAATACAGTATCTTTAAATGATTGTGCGCAGACCACGGTCTTTGTGCGAAAAGATTGGTTTTATTATCTTGATTGTGCTAGAAAAAGTGCGGAAATCTGTCAACAAAAACCGGGAACGCATTGCGAAAGCTGGTATGGATATTTTTCACGTGTTTTATATGCATCCGAAATTAAGGACGAAGAATATACAAAATCGCTTTGTAAGGAATTTGATGCATTTTTTGAAGAACTTACCGAAATTAAAAACGGTAAAGTTGCAATGAGGGAAAAAACACTACCTGAGAGATTACAAAATACTTCTGCAATGCTTTCTCTCTTGGTGGATTTTTATGAATTAACAAATAACATTAAGTATCTTAACAAGGCAAATGATTTGGCTGACAGTTTAATTAACTTACAAAGTGAAGATGGTAGTTATCGTAATAACGGCACACATTATACCTGTGTTATTTATCCTGCAAAATCTATGCTTGAACTGGCCTTGGCAGAAAATGAGGCCAGACTTGAAGAAAGATATAATATTCATTTTAACAGTGCATATAAAGCAATAAAGGATTTGGAAGAGCAGTTAGATAATATAGGTACAGAGGGACAAATGACCTTTGAAGACGGTATGATATCTTGTGAAAGTTTGCAGCTTGGATATTTGGCTCTTTTGTTACCGGATGGAAAAGAAAAAGAAGAACTTACAAAGGCGGCAGAATTCATACTTAAAAAGCATAGATGCCTCGAGCAACATTTTTTACCGGATTGCCGTGTTAGAGGATGTACTGCAAGATTTTGGGAAGCCAGATACGACCTTAATTTCTTTTCAAATATGATAAATGCGCCTCACGGTTGGACAAGCTGGAAAAATTATGCAACATATTACCTCTATCTTTTAACAGGTAAAATTGAATATTTAAAGGATACAATGGATACCATAGGCGCCTGTATGCAGTGCGTAGACAGTGATGGTGTTCTTAATTGGGGATATGTGGTAGACCCTTGTATTGTTGGCCAAAATTTGAAAAAAGGTTCTAAAAAAGGAAATATAGAGACAGTGCAAACCGTTGTGGGTGAATGTTATCTTCCGATGATTTCTGATTGGTGGAGACAGGAAAGCGGAGCCCTTATAATGCAGTATCTTGAACCTTGGAACAAGCCCGAAGTTTGGGATAAAAATTATGGCGGAAGTTGTGATAATGATGTTCATGAGCATTTTAAGTGTTTAATGGAAACGGTTTTCGGTAAGGCGTTTGTTCACGAAACTGAAAATGGTTTTGTTACATATAACTGTTATACAAAAGACGGTGGCTTTGGTTGTGATGACCTCCACTTGAAAGAATGGGTTGTTTATTCGAATGGTGACAGTAAAGTGATTTTAAATGGAAAAGAAGTATCTGTAACAGAAGGCATAAATATAATTGAAAATTAACTGAGTTATATATTTAATGGGTGAGAGTAATGAAACTCGAAAATGAAAATAAAATTGAAGAAATTCTACGCCAAATGACTTTAGAAGAAAAGGTTGCAATGTGCCATGCAAATTCCAAGTTTTATTCAAACGGTGTAGAGAGGTTAGGAATAGAAGAACTTGCAATGATGGACGGACCACATGGTGTTCGTTCAGAACCGCAAAGACACACATGGGAGTGTCTTAACCGTGAGGAAGATAGATGCACATACCTACCCACTGAAACTGCATTGGCGGCTACTTTTGATTTGAACTTGGCCCGGCGTTTTGGTGAAACGCTGGGTAGTGAAGCAAGATATCGCGGTAAAGATATTATTTTAGGTCCGGGTGTTAATATTATTCGCACACCTCTTTGTGGCAGGAATTTTGAATATATGAGTGAAGACCCTCGCCTTATTTCAAAAATGGCTCCCGAATTAGTTAAAGGAATTGAAAGTCAGGATGTTGCGGCCTGTGTAAAGCATTATGCACTTAATAATCAGGAATTAGACCGTAGCGGAACAAATCCAATCGTAAGCAAAAGAGCATTGCATGAGATTTATTTAAAAGGTTTTAAATCGGCTATTATTGACGGCGGCGCATCATCGGTAATGGGCGCCTATAATAAGTTTGAAGGCCAACATTTGTGTCACAATAAATATCTTGTGAATGATATTTTAAAGGGTGAATGGGGCTTTAAAGGAGTATACCTTACAGACTGGGCCGGTTGTCACGATACTGATGAAGCTATTTTTAACGGTCTTGATATTGAAATGGGCACTAATATGCCGTATAACGAATATTATCTCGCTGATGCATTTTTAGAAAAAGCAAAGCAAGATGAAAATGTGAGAAAATGTCTTGATGATAAGGTTCGTAGAATTTTAAGACTCATATTCAGTATTAATAAGCTTAATGAGAAACGCAAAAAGGGTGAGTTTAATACTGAAAAACATCAAAAAACTGCATATGATATTGCGGCTAATGGTATGGTGTTACTTAAAAATGATAACAATGTTTTACCTATAAGACAGAAGAACAGCAAAAGGATTATGATTTTGGGACCTAATGCTGATAAAGTTCATGCTGAAGGCGGAAGCAGTAGCGGTGTCAGAACAATTTATGAAATCACTCCTTGTGAAGGAATCAAAAACCGCTTGTCTGATCATTATGAAATCGAATATGTAAAAGAAAATTCATCGGTTAAACACCATAAAATTCCAACACAGCTTTTAGAAATTATTGAGCCTAAAGCCGGTGTTCGTGCGGTAAAACAAATATCATATAAAAAAGATGAAAACGGTGAAATAAATGTTAGTACCGATTATTGCAATAATACCGATTTAGCAGTCAGGAACGCGGAAACTTATGATTTAAATTTTAAAGTCGCTATTCCAGAGGATGGAACTGTTGGTTTTAAAATTGATGCATCTATCGGATATTGTGTTAAGGTTAACGGGAAAGCATATATTGAACAGCCCTTTGGAAAATGGAGTGCAGAAAATAAATTCCCATGGAGTCGAGAGTTTGTTGTTGATTTTAAAAGTGGTGAAATTGCCGATATTGAAATTCATATCGAGGCATTAGGGTATGATGCGCTTTTTGATTTTGGTTGGATTACTAAAAGTGAGACAGAGTGTGTCGGTGTAGATGAGCATGAAATGCTCGAAAAAGCTAAAAAGGCAGATTATGTAATATATTGCGGCGGTCTTGACCACAGTTTTGATACAGAGGGTGTTGATCGTCAGAATATGAATATTCCCTTAGAACAGAATATTACAATTTCTAAGCTCGCCGCAGTAAATCCTAATACAGTAGTTGTTATAACTGCAGGTTCTCCCGTTGAAATGCCTTGGGTAGACGAGGTCAATGCAATTGTATGGGGCTGGTATGCCGGTATGGAGGGCGGAAACGCCTTGGCAGATATTTTGTTAGGGAAAATTAATCCAAGTGGTAAAATGCCCTTTACACTTCCGTATAAATATGAGGATTGTCCTGTTGCACGTTATGGGGAGTATAAGGTTGGCGACTGCAGATATAATGAGGATATTTTTGTTGGCTACAGTGGTTATGAATACGACGGTATAAAGCCAATGTTTCCGTTTGGGCATGGTTTATCTTATTCTAAGTTTGAGTATTCGGGTCTTAAAATTTCTACAGCCGAAAGTGTAGTGAAGATTTCCTGTATGGTTAAAAATATCGGAGGGTTTAAAGCCAAAGAAACTGTTCAACTTTATATCGGTGACGTAGAATGTTCGGTTAAGCGTCCGTTAAAGGAACTGGTTGATTTCGAAAAAATTGAACTTGAAGTTGGTGAAACCAAAGAAGTGACGTTTTTTGTGAATAAAGAACAACTTTCTTTTTATGATGAATTGACTGATAATTTTAAATTCGAATGTGGCGAATTTAAAGTATATATTGGTTCCTCTTTAAGCGATATTAGGCTAGAGGATAGTTTTAATTTTTAATTTATTAGAATAAATGATATTGGGTGAAAAATTGTGAGTAAATACGAAAAATTTGCCAAACAACTTGTTAATAAAATGACAGTAGAAGAAAAGGTTGCTCAGCTTTCTCAGACTATTGCTGGATACCGTTGCTATGAAAGAGTAGGAGAAGAATTCTTCTTTACAGACGATTTTAAGGAGTTTATCTCAAATTACGGTGCAATGGGTGCTATAAGTAACATTTTACGAGCTTGCGCGTGGACCAAAAAGGATTGGGGTGTTGGAATCGAGCCTAAGCACAGAGCTAAGGTGGCAAATTCCCTTCAAAAATATGTTCTTGAAAATTCACGCTTGCAAATACCTGTTCTTATAGAGGTAGAGGCAAATCACGGTTTGCAGGCACTCGGTAGTGAAATGTTTCCGACAAATCTTGGAATGGGTTGTACCTTTAATACCGAACTTTATAGCGAGATTATGGATAGTATTGGCAAGGAAGTATATCTTTCTGGTAATCATATGGCATTTATTACTATGTTTGACCTTGCACGTGATCCGCGTTGGGGAAGAACAGAGGAGTTTTTTTCTGAAGATCCATATCTTGCTTCAGAGTATGCAAGAGTCGGTGTTGAGGCAATAAACCGCAATAACGTATTGTCTTGCTGCAAGCATTATTGTGCAACGGGTGACGGTTTCGGTGGTATTAATACTGCCGAGGTAAATATAGGTCAAAGGGAATTACACGATATCTGTTTGCCTGTTGTAGAAAAAGCGGTAGCGGCAGGGGTTGATGTTATTATGGCGGCATATAATACCGTTGACGGAATACCTTGTCATGCAAATGAATATTTGCTCAAAAGAGTTTTAAGAGAAGAAATAGGTTTTGACGGAATTGTCCTTTCGGACGGTTGGGGAGTAAAACGAATGATATCCCAAATGGATAGGGATTTAGTTTCGGGAAGCGCTCTTGCACTTAAATCTGGTATCGACTTAAGCCTTGCGGATGATGGCGCTTTTCTAAAACTTATTGATGCCTTAAAATTTGGCATTATTTCTGAAGATGATATTAATGCTGCAGTAATAAGAGTGCTTACAAAGAAATATAAGTTAAATTTATTTGACAACCCTTATATTGATGATAACGGTGCTTTAGATTCCTTTTTTGATAGCGGACTTCAAAAAAGATTATCATATAAGGCGGCGGCAGAGTCTGCGGTATTACTTAAAAATAATGGAATATTACCTTTTGATAAAAATTGTAAAATTGCTCTTTTTGGCACGCATGCTGATAATTTGTATCATTTACTTGGTGACTATACCTCTCTTAGAAAAGAGGGGGAAGGCTTGACTATCAAAGAGGCTATGCAAAGGGAAGTTTCTTGTGTTACATATTCAAAGGGTTGGGACTTCTTCGGAGATTTTGATGATTTTGAAAATGCTCTTAACATAGCCAAGCAAAGCGATATTATAGTTGTTACTTTAGGCGGTACTACCGCAAAAGGTTTAAGCGAAGTTAGGTATGATAAAAACACGGGTGCTGCAATATCTGCGAAAGGATTTGTCGATTGCGGTGAGGGTAAGGATATTGCGGATATTAAATTGCCTGGTAATCAAAATGAGTTTTTAGAGTATATAAAAAAAGCCGGGAAACCCATAGTTGCAGTTCAAATAGCGGGGCGTCCTTATGAAATAACAAGGGCGGAAGAACTTTGTGACGCATTTATTACTGCATGGTACCCGGGACAGCAGGGTGCCCAGGCTATAGTAGATATATTGCTTGGAAAAGTAAACCCATCAGGTAAACTTTCGGTATCAATACCGTATTCTTCTAATTGCTTACCATGTTATTATAACCGTGTGGGTGAGGATACAGCAGATGTTGATAGTTCTTGCACAAGCAATACATACACCGATTATCCTCAAAGAGTTTTGCACCCATTTGGGTACGGTTTGTCATATTCAAAGTTTGAATATCAAAACATTGGTGTTGAAAAAATAAAGAAAAATGAATTTAGAATTTATGTAACTGTTAAAAACATTTCTGATATTAAAGGTGCAGAAACGGTTCAGCTTTATATAAGGGGCTACGGCAATTCGGTGAGAAGACGTGGCAAAGAACTTAAAGGTTTTAAAAAGGTTCTTTTAGACCCGAATGAAACTAAAACAGTTGAATTTAAGCTTGGGTTTGATGAACTTAAAATATATTCGTCAAGAAACAGGTATGAGGTAGAAGAGGGTAAGGTAAAAATATCAGTGGGTTCTAATCCTGATTTACCGCTTTCGGCTTTTATTGAAACACAGACGGAAGTTAAAAACATATAGTAAATAAACAAAACAACACTAAAATTTTCACATTATAGGAGGAATTATAGTATGTTTGATTACAAAGTAAAAATCGGTCTTGTGGCTATGCGCCGCAATACTACCGACCGTCCCCGAGGAGCCAGCTGGAACTGGCATTCCCCGCAAGAAAGGGAAAAGGAAATTGTTGCATACATAGAAAACAATTTTAAAAGCGAAAATGTAGAATTTGTTAATACCAAGGGCTTGGGTATTGGAAATCTTATTTTTGATAACGCATCTGCTAAACAAGCGATTGAGCGTATGAAAAACGAAAATGTTGATGCTGTTGTTATTATCAACTGCAACTTTGGTAACGAAGAAGCAGCAGGGGATATTGCATTAGCGTTGGGCAAGCCTGTATTATTGTGGGCACCGCTTGATGAAGAATACAGTGAAGATGGTACCCGAACAACCGACTCGCAGTGCGGTATATTTGGCGTTTCACGTCAGCTTCAGCGCTTGCGTGTGCCGTTCTCTAATATTCCTAGCTGCAGGGTAGATTCTGAAGATTTTAAAATGGGCTTTGAACAATTTATCCGTGTAGCCTGCATGGTTAAAAACTTTAAGGGTATGCGAATAGGTCAGGTTGGTACCCGCCCCGCACCGTTCTATTCAGTTATATATAACGAAAGCGAGCTTTTGGAAAAATTCGGTATTAGAATTGTAACAATTAACTTTGCTGTTGTAGAGCAAAGAATGAAGCAAACAGCCGAAAATTGTAAGGAAGAAATTGCACAGTTTATAGAATATTTCAATTCAAATTATAAAATGGATGACCAAACACCCCAGTATGTTGAAGGCATGGCAACTATGGCGGTAATGTATAAGAATTTGTTCCATGAATTTGAATTGGATATTATGGCGGCTGAATGTTGGACAGCAACACCCATAATGTTTAACGGCTTAGCCCCCTGCGCAGTATTTGGCGCTTTGAATGATTTGGGTTATATGATAGCTTGTGAAAGCGATATACATTCTGCAATGACAATGGCAGTTTTAAAGGCTGCAACATTAGGCAAAGGTAAGCCGCTTTTTGGTGAGTTTACGGTAAGACACCCCGAGAAAAAGAATGCCGAGCTTTTGTGGCATTGCGGACAGTTCCCACTTTCACAAAAGGCGGACGATTGTGAAGCTTGTCTTGTCAATCAGCGTGAATGGTTCAGAGGTAAGGACGGCACCTATACCGTTGCTCGTATCGACCAGGAAAGCGGCAATTATATGTTATTACCTATTATGTGCAATACTACTGAAGGTCCAAAAACCAGCGGTACATACATCTGGGGTGAGTTTGAAGATTTGCCAAAAATTGAAAATCGCTTAATGCAGGGTCCGTACATTCATCACTTCATCGAAATTGAAGGAAATTATTTAAACGAATTGGAAGAATTTTGCAAATATGTTCCCGGTTTAAGCTTGGACAAAACAATTAACTAAGGGTGAGCAGAATGTTAGAAAAATTAAAGACATTAAATCCCGAAATCGAATTTTATGATGTTAGCGATAGAGAATTTGCTTCCTATGGTAAAATAATAAATAATCTCGATACAACTGAAATTATAGAGGTCGCCAAGAAAATTCAAAATCCTGAAAATGGTTCTTCATATGTTCCTTCACAAGAGGAATTTGAAACTCTTAAAATAGCTGGTGATATTGAAACTAACTATTTTGGCACTTTGCCTACACAGGTGGGATATTGTTGGGGACATAATAACCTTATGAACGCTACCGAATGGCATTTCTCCAGTGAAATTAACGTTGCTGTAACGCCCTTGGTTTTAATTCTTGGACATGTTTGGAATATTCAAAACGGTATGATTGATTCTTCTAAGTTTAAAGCGTTTTATCTTCCTGCTGGTACGGCCGTTGAGGTTTATTCTACTACGCTTCATTTTTGTCCTTGTGAGGTAGAGAGTAGCGGTTTTGGCTGTGTGGTGGGCTTGCCGAAGGATACGAATACAAGCCTTACTGTAGAGACTGAAGAAAAATTATTATTCCGCAAAAACAAATGGATAATTGCACATGTTGAAAATGAAGCCCTTATAAATAGGGGAGTTGTTGCCGGAATAACAGGTACTAATTACGAAATTAAATATAAATAATAAATGCTCCGTTTTGAAGCACCAAAGCTTGGCAATAGCGATGACTTTGTCGACAGCATTGCAACCGAATTATTGGATACCTAAGGCATAAAAAATCCGTGTTTCCCATAGAGGAAACACGGATTTTTGGTCGAGGCGACAGGATTCGAACCTGCGGCCTCTGCGTCCCGAACGCAGCGCTCTACCAAACTGAGCCACGCCTCGACATATAATATTAAATTTTAGTTAAATTGTGCTGATAATATCTCCGCGCTGCTACTCCGCTTACTCTTGCGGTGCCCGACGACTCGAAGCATCTGCTTCTCGCTTGTCGACCGCTGCGCCTTTTCGCCCTCGCTAAATCATCCACAGGATGCGCTCAGGCTCAAAGCTACCAAACTGAGCCACGCCTCGACGTATGATATTAAATTATTGAAAATCAGTCAGCCATATTATTATATATATTTAAGCGGCATTTGTCAAGAAATTTCGGCAATTGACAATTATTTTTTCGGCATTTATAATAGGTTTAGTAAATCTATAAAAAAGGGGAGTTGAATATGCCAAAACCGCTAAAGCAAAACATTAAAATGCTTATTTTGGCGGCGCTTTTCACGGCTGTTATTTGCATTTTTTCACAAATTGCTATTCCTTCTCCCATTTTGCCGATAACATTGCAAATTTTTGGTATATGCCTTTGCGGGTATTTGCTTGGAGCAAGGTTTTCACTTTTATCGGTTTTGTGTTATATTGCTTTGGGGGCTATAGGGCTTCCCGTTTTTTATGGCTTTCAGGGTGGTGTGCATCATCTTATAAATTTAACGGGTGGCTTTATTTTCGGTTTTTTGCCGCTTGCATTTTGCTGCGGTGTTTCACATAAATTTAAAAAGAATATTTTTAAAATTTTATTTGGTTTAATTGGTGTTTTAATTTGTCACATAATTGGAGTTATACAGTTTTCGTTAGTTTCATCGAACGGTATAGCAGCTAGCTTTTTGGTGGCATCTTTTCCTTTTTTAATAAAGGATATACCGCTTTGTATAGCCGCATTTTACATTGCTAGGGTTATAAATAAAAGAATAAATTAAGAACGGCGCAAGCCGTTTTTTTATTTTGTTGTAATAAATATAATATTATTATAAAAAATGGATTTCGATAAAAAAGATATGAAGCTTTTACCAAGAAAAAGCAGTGTAAAAATGGTTAAATAGGATATAAGGAGGGAGTTAAATGAAAATTATATTAAAAAACATTTTACTTATTTCACTTTCAATAATTCTTGCAGTATCGCTTTGTTTTTGCGCCGATTCTGATACGAATTCGGTTGTAAGCGACAGCAATAATGAGATTGAAAGTGATAACACTACAAGTGAAAATAATTCGTCTGAAGATGTGACCGGCAGTGAGAATTCAAGTGTTATAGGCACCACTTCAAGTGAAAACGGTGATACCACCATTTCCACAACAAGTCCCTCCACACCGACCACAAGTGAAACCGTAAATAATAACGGAAATCACACCATAACCGCCACTTATGAATGGCATCCGGGTCTACCAAACGAGGATGTATTTTACGATTTATCTGTTCGGGTTGATAACAGTCCCGTTAATGTAAGCAGCTATACAATTACATCAAAGGTTGCAGGGGTTAAAGTAACAAATCATACCGGCCGAGTTACCTTGCCGTATAGCGTGCGCGCTGCAGGAAAGCCTATTGTTGTTACGGTTAAGCACGAATCGGGCGCAAGCTGTGATGTAAGCATTCCTTGCTTTAAATGGACACAAACCTTTAATGATGACTTTAACGGTACCGAGCTTGACCGAACCAAATGGAAGGAGCATTGGTATTTAACTAATGTCGCACCGGCGGATGCATCAAGCTACCAAGTTATTGACCGCGCAAAGCCTGCAAAGGATTGCTATACCGTGAGTGACGGCAAGCTTAATATGTTTATTAAAGCTGAGCCTACATATGATACCGCAAATAAGATAAAATACCTTTACAGTGAATGCTGTCTTGACACAGCGGGCCGTTTTGAACAAACATTTGGGCTGTTTCAGGCAAGAGTGGCATCAGCTAAATTCAGTGGTATAAATACTGCCTTTTGGCTTCTTCCTAAGGGTTCGTATTCTAAATTTTATACCAACTTTTTGACTGAAGATCCACGTTACGGTCTTGCTGAAATTGATATATATGAATCCTCTGTGGCGTTTGGAAGCTATAACCGCCGCACATTTGCAATATCTGAGCATTTTTATGATTATACAAATAACTATAAGGCAGGGCACAAGCGCTCGGCTTATTATAAGCTTAATGACGATATAACCAACTTCCACACATATTCCTGTATTTGGACGGCTGACGCGCTTTATTATTATGTGAATAATAAGTTTATTAGAAGCTCGGTAGGGCTTCAAACCGAAAGTGCGGACGGACGTGAAATCACCCCTGCTTATATGATAGTTGACGTTTCGCTTTATCTTGATAATGCTTGGGTAGGCAAGCGCGACTTTAAGGCTTCCGATTTACCTATTGCAGGTTACGTTGATTGGGCGCGTGCTTATAAATTTAATTAAACGTTAAAAACGCACTTATTTGGGCGCCTTTCACAAGAAAGGTGCCTTTTTGTTGAAAAATGGTAATAAACGTCGAAGAACTGTTTGTGAAAAATACCTAATATGTAGATTTGTGTATCGTTAATCGATATTGATAATAACTAAAAATGTGAAATAAACCCTGCACAAAGTGAAGATTTTACCAAGCAAACGAGCGGCGGAAATGATATGATAATAGTGTATAGCAGTTGTGTGGTAATTTGCCCTTATCGGTAAACCACAAATTTTATTTTTAAGGAGTGTATAAGTATGACATCTATTAAAAAGACATTGGCGATTATCCTAGCATTGACTGTATTGTCTGTTGCGGTAATTGTTCCGCTTAGCGCATTCACAGGCAGCACAGCAACAATGCCGACAGTCTTTACTTTGATTGAGGATTTTGACGATGGCGCAACCGGTTGGAATTCGGTTGGCAGTGGCGTAGTGTTCGCCCCAAGCGATGAACACGGTTACGGAACCTCAGGTCAAAGCCTTAAGGTAGACATTAACGGCGGTTGGCAGGGCGCGAAGCTTCAAAGCTGCGCAGTTGCTATTGAAAATGACGGTTTGGCCTTCTGGCTATATATACCTGAAGCAATGCCGTCGGGCAAAAACTTCGTTGTTAATTTAAGGGTTGGCACTACTGCCGGCGATTATGGAACCAAGTATGAGGGTGTAGTCCCCAGTGCAACGCTTACCGCAGGTGAGCATATAATCACTATCCCGTGGTCTGATTTTGTGTTAAAGTCCGGTTCATTGACAATTACCGCAGGCAATCTTATTACACAAATTGAATACACCACAAATATCGGTGCGGGTCATACATATTATCTTGACCAAGTTGGTCTTTATAAAGGCCAAGGCACACAGTCAACTTTTATTCCTAGCACTGTTAAAATGCCTGACAATTATAAGGTAATAGATGACTTTAATAAAGCAAGCGCACTTAGTTGGGCTGCAACCAACAAAGCAACAATGGAACTTTCGGCTGACCGTGGTTACGGCGCAACCGGTAAATCGGCACACATTAGCTGGAATGAATCTGGTTGGTCTGGTTTCAAAACTTCCAGTAATCAAAGCATCACAATGACGGGTGACGGTCTTGCATTTTGGGTTTATAACGCAGGCGCAAAAATTACAGATTTAGTTGTTGTTCTTAATTGTGGCGGCACTAAATTTGAAAAGAAGGTTACTTTTGAAGCAGGCGAACAGGTATTTAAAATTCCGTGGGCGGAATTCACAAATACTACCGCAGGTGCTTTTGATGTTTCTAAAACTGTAAATCAAATTGAATTTACAAAATCTGTTGCATCTGCAAATTATTATGTTGATGAGCTAAGCTGCTATTCAAGTTATATAGGCAGCACACTCGATATGCCCGATAACTTCACCCTTATTGAAGACTTTAACGGTGAAAACACTCTTGCATGGGCAGGTACAAATAAAGCTGCCGACACCTTCAAAATTTCTGCTGAACGCGGTTTTGGTGAAGAGGGCAAGGCTCCTCACATTACTTGGAGCGAATCAGGTTGGTCCGGCTTTAAAACCACCCTTTCAAATGCAAACGTTGCCATAAAGGACGACGGTCTTGCATTCTGGGCTTATAACGCAGGTAACGAGCTTACAAACTTTGCGGTTGTTCTTGTACAGAACGGCGTTAAGTATGAAGCAAAAATTACACTTAAGGCCGGTGAACAGGTTTATAAGATTCCGTTTACCGACTTTAAAAAGAATGACGCAGCTATTGATGTTACAAAGACAGTTTCACAAATTGAATTTACTAAATCTGCAGGCTCGGCTGATTACTTTATCGACCAGATTGGTTGCTATTCTAACCCCAAGAAACCCGCAGTTTCTACTATCGTATTTGATACCAGCACAAAGTGCTCGGCATCTGCAGTAGGTGGCGGCGGCAAGGGCGCAAGCGGCGGTATGGACAGCGTTAAGTGGAAGCTTTACGATATCGAAAATGACCCCCGTTTTGTTCGTGCAGGTTGGTTTGTTGCTGACGATGTTACAGCAGGTATATTCCAATTTGCAAACGTAACTAATATCGGTACACTTACAGCTGCTGATATTTCTTCTGCTTATGATTTCGGTAACCTTGTATTTTGGATTAAGAGCGAAGCCGCAAACCGTAGTTTGAAGGTTGCATTACGTGACACAAACTCTAATAAGTACTCTGATTACATAAAATTTACCGTTACTGAAGCTAATAAATGGCAGCAGGTAACTATTCCTGTTAAGGATTTATTGGCAAGTGGTACAACACTTACTGAAAGACCTGAATTCCTTAAGTCTATTAACGCTGTTGCATTTACGGGTCAAGGTCTTACCGACACCTTTAAACTTGGTGAAACCTTTAAGATTGCAGGTCTTCGTATTTATGATTCGGATGTTCCCGATTACAGCGAATATGCAAATCTTGATACCGAAGCTACACAGCCTGCTGATGACGGTAGCTATGCAACCGATAGTGAGCTTATTGGTCGTGTATCGTTCGAAAAGGATAGCTATTCGGGCAACTCTAACTTCGGCGAAGTTAAAAAGGTTAAGTACAGCGAATTTGCTGAAGAACTTGCAGGTATTAAAATTACCGCAGGCAGCGGTATTAAGGATGTCGGCACAGCTACCAAGGGTCTTTCGGTTTGGTTTGGTGGCGAAAAAGAAACCGCAAGCGTTGATGCTTCAACCCTTCAGGACGGTTATTTTAGTATGTGGGTACGTTCAAACCGCGCAGGTATGAGCTTCTGCTGGTTTATTATGGACGATACCGATAACGACGCTAAAACCACAATGGTACAGGTTTACACCATTAAGGAAGCAAACAAGTGGGAAGAAGTGCGCGTTCGTCTTAGTGATATTGCAGGCAAGGGAATGCTTGACCTTGAATACCTTACTAAAATTCAAATTCGTACAGGTTACGGCGCATTTAACTGGAGATATCCTTATGCAGGTGAACAGTGGCTTAATACGGGCGATGTGCTTGAAGTCACAGCCGCAATGATTACCGAAGGCAAGCCTATTAATCCGTTTGAAACCAAGATGAGCTCTATTGCGCCCGACCTTGATGATAATCAGGGTGGTAATACCGGTGATGACAATAACGACGATAATAATGACAATACCGGTGATAACATAGGCGATAATAGTGGTAATGAAGGTACAACACCTGAAGGCGATGGCACTGAAAATGAAGGCACAACACCCGAAGGGGACGGCACTGAAAATGAAGGCACTGAAGATACCACACCTGATAACAGCGATACTGATACCGACGCTGACGATGATAAGCCGTTTAATGTTGTTCCCATTATTATCGGTATAGCAGCAGGTGTTTTAGGTCTTGCAATTTTGGTTGTTATAATCGTTTTAATTGCAAAGAAAAAGAAGGCTTAAAAAGGCATTTGCTTACATAGTTTTAAAAGGTTTGTAATGCCGCTTAAATTTTAATATAATTTTGTAAATATGCGGGTGCAGCTTCAGTATTTTTAAATAGTATTGGGTTGCGCCCAATTTACAATTTTTCGGGTATGTATTTTATGCCCTTTTTTTCTAATAATAACACTTAAAAATAAAAACTATGGAATGGATTAAATGTTAAACACAAACAATTTAAGTTATTGGACGCTTCAAAAATTTCAATATATACTTACCCCAATAAGCAATATGATGTTTTTGGGGCTGGATGCCGAAAAAACCGCTTCAATTTCAACCTTAAATCACACCTTTTGTTACGTCAAAAGCGGTAGTGTGGGTGTATCGGTTGAAAATTTTGAATCGGCTGCCAGAAGTGAGAGAATCACATTGTCGGCGGGTAGCTTGGTTGAATGGAGCGGCAAGGGCTTTATAGAATTTATGGGGCTTGAAAATGACACCCGTGTGTTAATTTTCGACTTTAAAATTTTGCGACCAAGTCAGCTTGATAGAGACGAAATTTTAAATGCTATAAGCTATAATCTACCCATTTTTATGCAGGCGCTTACCATTGAAATGCCACATATACTTGAGCTTGAAATTGCCTCAACCGAGCGTAGACTGCTTGAAAGTATGTGTATTGAAGCGGCAAAACGCCCTGCGGGGTATCTTAACAAGGTACAGTTATTGCTTAGTCAGTTAGTGGTTGAAATTGTGAGAAAACACCCAATGCTCCCACGTTATATCGATGCAGTTGCAATTACAAGCTATACCGACAATGATCGTCCGCTTGCCGCTAACCGCGAGATTTTTGTGGACGATGTTGAAATTTGGTGCGGCGATCCTGAAGAAGACGGTGCGTTTATTATACGCACCATGCGGGCGGAAAATTATTTTGTTTCAAATAACGGCGATAATATTACCGACAAAATAAATTACGAGCTTGTATCACAAAATGCTTCGCATAAATATGGCAGACTTTGGACAGGGAATAAGCCGTCACTTTATAAGGTGCTTTTTTGGGCGGATAAGGGCATAAAGCCGTTTGATATTCAGCAATACGCTCAAAAGTGGATATATATTAAAACCCGTGTTAAAAGTAATGCGTCTGGTGAAGTGGGTATTGCGATTTACAGCACAAAGGGGCACCACTGGTTTGGAAGCCCAGTAATGATTGACGAGCCTGATATCTGGCAGGAAATTACCGTGCCTGTAATGTTTGTTCAATATAACCGCGAAACCTCGCCTATTGTTTCAAAGGCTATAAGGTATATACACGATAATTATTCGCAAAAAATCACACTAAAAACCGTTGCGGAGGAAATTTATACCAACCCGAATTATTTGTCAACCGTTTTCAGCCGTGAAAAAGAAATGACCTTTTCGGCTTATATACGCAGTTATAGGCTTTCGGTTGCACAAAAAATGCTTATTGAAACCGATTTATCGGCTGAAAAAATTGCAATTTCGGTTGGCTTTTATGACATTCAGCATTTTTCAAAGCTGTTCAAAAAGGAATATGGTGTTTCACCTTATGATTTCAGAAAATCAAACAAGCTTTTAAATAAGTGATTTTAAATAATTCACTTATGAAATTTATACCAAGCAATATTTATAAAAATATTATAAAATTAGTTTAAAGGGAGTGTTAGTTAATGAAAAACATTGTTAAAAAGTCACTTTTAATTGTTATGGTTCTAGCCTTAATTTTATCGCTTTGCTGCTGTGGCGGTAACAATGGTGGCGAAGCTTCAAAGCCTGATAATACCAACACTAACAACAGTCAAACCACTTCAGACGACACGGATAATAATTCAAGTGTTGAGGGTACAATTTCGGGTGAAAACGGCGACACAACCATTTCTTCTACACCCGGCAAGCCCACAGTAAGTGAAAGTACAAATAAGGACCCCGCCGGTAATACACTTAAAGCAGTTTATGATTGGCACCCCGGTCTTGTCGATAAGGACGTAGCCTACACCTTAAACGTTAGTTTAAACGGTTCGGCTGTTAATGCGGGTGATCTTACAATCACCTCGGCAACTACAGGCGTGAAAATTTCAGGCGCAACCATTACACTTCCTTATAGTGTTCGTTCTGCGGGTAAAAATGTTGTAGTTACCATTAAACATAAGAAGGGCACTAAATGTGATGTTTCAATTCCTTGTTACAGCTATAAGCAAACCTTTAATGACGATTTTGACGGTAACGAGCTTAACCGCACCAAATGGCGCGACCACGGTCCCGGTTCTTCAGTTGCTCCGTCAGACGTTGATACATACGAGGTTATCGACCGTGCAAAAGCTGCTAAAAATTCTTACGAGGTAAAAGACGGTAAGCTTTATATGCTTATTAAAAAAGAACCTGTTTATGATACCGCTAATAAAATAAAGTATCTTTACAGCGAATGTTGCCTTGATACACAGGGTAACTTTATGCAAAAGTACGGTCTTTTTGAGGCAAGAATTGCCTGTGCTAAATTCGGCGGTATAAACACTGCATTTTGGCTTTTACCTAACGGTAGCTATTCGACACAATATACAAACTTTAAAGCTGAATCACCCGAATGGGGCCTTGCTGAAATTGATATTTTAGAAGCATCGGTTGCATTTGGTAAAAAGGACAGAAAAACCTTCTGCATAACCGAGCATTATTATAACTATAAAAAGAATTTACAGCACGTTCAGGAATCTAAATATTACAAGGTAAGCGACACTATCACAAACTTCCACACCTATTCTTGCGTATGGACAAAGGATGCACTTTACTATTATCTTGACGGTGAGCTTATCCGCACTGCTGACGGTCTTTCTGATAAGGGCACAGGTGATAAGTCGGTGCAACGCGCATATATAATTATCGACAATGCGCTTTATCTTGATAATGCTTGGGTTGGTAAGCGCGACTTTACCGAAGCCGACCTTCCTATTTCTAGTGTGGTTGACTGGGTAAGAGCATACAAGTTTTAACCTTTAGGGGTGATAAAAATGGCAAATATTTTTAATAAAAATGAATATTCTAATCAGGGTATAAGATATACTTCGGTTTGTGTTGAAAGGGATATAAGCATTTCAACCGTTTATCATTGGCATCCCGGTGTTCCGGGTTATGACCTTAAATTTAATTTCGATGTAACTTTAAATAACGTTGAAGGTAATAATAAATATTTCACACTTACCTGTGATGATCAACGTGTCAAGGTAAACAAAACAGAAATTACAATTCCTGAAGAGGTTCGGAATTCCAAGCCCGAAATCAAGGTTAACGTGGCTTATAAAACTGACGATGATGCGTTGGATTATGACATTATAGTACCGCTTAAGAGCTGGGAAATCACCTTTAACGACGATTTTGACGGCGATACACTTAACACCGACGTGTGGAAGTCACACCGTAATCATCTTACATACGACAAGCCCGAAGACGCCGATACCTATGAGGTTATCGACCGCGCACAAGTGGCGCCTAACTGTTATACAGTTTCGGATAGTATGCTAAATATGCTTGTTACCGACGACGTTATCTATGACCCGATTAATAAGCAAAAATATCTTTACAGCGAATGTTGTTTAGATACCCGCGAATCCTTCTTGCAAAAATACGGTTGCTTCTCAGCTCGTATTGCTTGTGCAAAGTTTGGTGGTATTAATACTGCGTTTTGGCTTTTACCGCTTGGCAAATACAGCACAAAATATCATAATTTCAAGTGTGATAATAACAAGATCGGCTTGGCAGAAATTGATATTCTTGAAAGCTCGGCAGTATGGGGCGAGGGTAATCGATTTGCAATTAGTGAGCATTATTACGATTTTACAAACGATTATGCTCATATTTCCGAGGGTCAATATTACGAGGTAGAGGATAAAATGACCAATTTCCACGTGTTCACTTGCGTGTGGTTTGAGGATTCACTTTATTATTACGTTAATGATAAATTACTTCGTGCAACCTTTGGAGTAAGTGCTGACGGTTTTGAGGGCGAACCCGTTACCGAGGGTTATATTATCGTAGATATTTCGCTATACCTCGACAACAGTTGGGTTGGTAAACGTAACTTTACTAAGGAAGATTTGCCTATTAAAGCTCAGGTTGACTGGGTAAGGGCATACAAATAATTTCAGAGAGGTGCTTTAAATGAATAACTTATACAAAAAGATTTTGGCATTTTTAATGGTTATGGTCTTGAGCTTTACTCTTGCCGCTTGTAACGTTGAAGTGACTGTTAGCCAAGACGAAAACGAGGGCGGCAATTCAACGCCCACATCTACACCTTCCGACAATGGTGATAACAACGATGATACTTCAAGCAAGGATGATACCGGCAGCGGTCCTTCAAATTCCGATATCGAAATTGAAGCCAAGAATTTAAAGGGCAGAGTATTTACTTTTGCTGCTCCTTCTTGGGATAACACTGTTGAAACCGATTTGGACTGGGTTAAGGACCTTGAAAAGAAGTATAATTGCAAATTCAAGAACTTAAACCTTAATAACGATTATACAACCCTTTATTCTTCAATTCTTGCAGGTAACCCTATTGCAGACGTTGTTGTATTTAATAACTCTAACTTCTATCCTGCGGTTAAAAAAGGCCTTTTAAAGGAAATGAAGTCTTCAAGTATTATCAACTATCAGGATTCGGGTTGCTTTATTCCTAAAGCACAGGAAAAATTAACAACCGTTAACGGTAAGCTTTACGGTGCAATTGATACTTATGCTTTCCGTCATCTTTTGGTTTATAACCGTTCAATTATTAAGGGAAACGACGATCTTTTAACCCTTTACAACAATGGCCAGCTTACATGGGATAAGCTTTATGAAATTTTACAAAAGGTTGTAAAATCCGGTAAATACGGTATTTCGGGTAAGCAGAACGAAGAAGGCATTATGCAAATCTTCATTTTGGCAAACGGCAGCACATTCTATAAGCGCGACGGTATTAACTTTACTTATAACCTTGAAAATCAAAATACCCGCGACGCTATCGAATATGTAAGAAAGCTTAAAGCAGGCGGCTTAACAATGCCTCTTGACGGCGGCAACTACCTCTATCCTCAGCAGCAGTTCGTTAAGGGACGCGTTGCTATGATGATTGCTGACGGTTGGAACCTTGACTATTTTGCTAAGAACGCTAAGTTTGACTATGGCGTAGTTATGATTCCGAGCAAAAATAACCCCAAGAGCGGTCTTGTAGACTTAACAGAATTCGAATGCTACAGTATTCCCGCAAGTGTTAAGAATCCTGACGACGTTGAACTTATTTTTGCGGCTTGGAAGCGGGCGGAAGAAGCAAGCAATAACGGTAAAAAGTACTCACTCACCAAAAAGAGCGATGCGCTTGATGCCAAGGATGCTGCAATTATTAAGAAGTATGCTGAAGCTATCGAAAAGGGACAGGGTATTGTTGACTACCGCAACGCATTGACTGATTATTATGCAGATGACCTTTTTAGCGCAGAACGTAATTGTCTTTACGGTGCAAGTAGTGTTCAAGAATATCTTGAATCTGTTGGCGCAATTTATAGGGCAAAGGCAAATAGCTTTAACAAGGGCTAAAATTTCAAAAAATATGTGACAGGCGGCTTGCCTGTTACATATTAAAATGAGGTGAACGGCAATGAAAGGACTAAAAAACAAATACACAAAAATGCAACTGCGTGAAATGCGAACAGGTTATATTTTTGTGTTGCCATTTATTATTGGCATTGTTTTCTTCCTTGCATTGCCGATTTTTGATTCATTGCGAATAAGTCTTGGCGACATTAATACCTTTAACGGTTACGATATAGTGTTTAAGGGCTTCGGTCATTATCGTGATGCTATTGAAGACGTTGATTATATTAAATATTTATCACAGGCATTAAAAGAAACTGCAATTAACACACCGCTTATTGTGGTTGTTTCATTTGTTGTTGCAATGCTTCTTAAAAAAGAATTCATCGGACGTACTGCCTACCGCATAGTTTTCTTTTTACCTGTAATTCTAAGCTCGGGTGTTATGGTTGAAATAATGATTGATACGCTTATTCAGTCAATTATTGACCCCACTACCGCATCGGATATGTCGGCGGGGGTTTTGTCGGGCGGGCAGGAATTTGTAACAAAGCTTTTGCTTAGCTCTGATATATCGGCAGATATTTCAAACTTTATTCTTTACGCACAGGACAACATTTCGGTTGTTTTAAGCCATTCGGGTATTCAAATTCTGATTTTCTTGGCGGCTTTACAGTCAATTTCACCTTCGCTTTACGAGGCGTCGGCGATAGAGGGTGCAACCGCTTGGGAAAACTTCTGGAAAATCACCTTGCCAATGGTAAGTCCTCAACTTTTGGTTGTTGTTTTGTTTACGGTTATCGACCGTTTTACCGATATGAGCACAAAAATTATGAAATCAATTTATGATATCGGCTTTATTGATTTGCAATTTGGACGTTCATCTGCTCAAGCGTGGCTCTACTGCGCGATAATCGGTGTTATTGTTGCAATTTTATATGCCGTTTTAAAACGCACTGTGTTTACTTATGAAGAACGTTAGAAGGGTGGGTAAAAATGTTAAAATTAAAATCACCTTCAATCAAAAAGCCAAGCAAAAAGCATCTTATAAGCTTTGGTCAGGCGTTTATTACATACGTTTTACTTACCTGTTTGGCATACATAATTATTTATCCCGTTTTTGCGCGACTGATGTATTCATTTATGACAGCCGCCGATTTAAATGATGATACGGTTTTTCTTTTTACTAAAAACTTTACTTTAGAAAATTGGGCAACGGCCTGGCAGCTTTTGAATTACGGTATAAGCTTTCTTAAGACCGCCGCGCTAGTGCTTTTTTATACATTGGCCCAAACCGCCGCAGTTACCTTTATTGCTTACGGCTTGGCGCGTTTCCGTTTTCCGGGACGCAGTTTTTTGTTTGTAATTTCAATTATAACCCTTATAATTCCGCCGCAAATTTTAAGCATTCCGCTTTATTTTCAGTTCCAAAACTTAAATGTGCTTGGCATCAGCACAGGCATAAATTTGCTTAATACACCCATACCTAATGCACTTTTGTGTATAACGGGCTTGGGTCTTAAAAGCGGACTTTTAATTTTCCTTATGCGGCAGTATTTTACAAGCTTTCCGAAGGAATTGGATGAAGCCGCCGCAATTGACGGCGCAGGTCCCTTTAAAACCTTCTTTTTGGTGGCGCTTCCCAGTGCCAGAACAATGCTTGTAACAATATTTTTGTTTTCACTTGTTTGGCAATGGACTGACCGTTTTTATGTTTCGGTTTTCGAGCCTACAAGCAAATATTTGCAAATGATGGTGACACAGGTTTACGGTATGGTAAAGGTTGCAACCCAAACCTCAGGTAATGTGGATGTTGTTGCCCAGTCACTTATAAACAATGCCGCTCTTTTACTTTTTATTTTACCAATGATAATTGTGTTCTTATTCGGTCAGCGCTATTTTATTGAAGGCGTTGAGCGTTCGGGTATTGTTGGATAATTTTTTGAAAGGTGCTTTGTGATTTATGAATAAAAATTTTTATCGCATAACTTCACTTGTTTTGGCTGTAAGTATTGGTGCTTCCATGCTTACCGCTTGCAGTAATAAGTCAAACAAAGCGGTTGACCTTTCGGCTCATTTATCCGAAATCAGCAGTGAAACAGCAAGCGGTGTGGCTTCCTATTCAAGCTATATTGAAGCCTTGGGTAAAGGCTTTGGCGAAATTAAAGCCAATGCTGTGGTTTTAAAAGGTGCCGCCCATTGTGTTTTGGGTGATAAATTATTAGCAGAATTTGACGTACAGGAAGAAGGGTTTTACCGCCTTTGCGCTGAAATTAAGGGCGGAAGGGATACCCTTGCTGATTATTACGGCTCACTTAAAATTGATGGTGAATTTCCCTTTTATGAATGTGAACAAATTTATTTTTCTAAGGAATGGATAAATAAAAATAAATTTGATATTACAAAGCAGCCCGAGGTTACCGAAAATGAGGGCTATATAAGTATGGCTCGCAGTGAAAAAAGCTATACCTCTAAGGAGTTATATTTTTATTTATCAAAGGGTGCTCATCAGCTTGAATTTGCACCTGAAAATCAGAATGTGGAATTTTTATCACTCTATTTTGAAGGATATAAACCAAGTAATACTGTGGTCGGAAGCCCTGAAAGCAGTAACGCTGAGGTCATTCTTATTCAGGCCGAAAACCCAAAAAGCCGCAGCAAATCCTCAATTTTAGAGCAAATTGACCGCACCTCTGCCGCAACAATGCCTGTTTGTCTTAACAGGGCAACCTATAATACCATTGGCGGTAATTCGTGGTCAAAGCTTGGTGAAAGCATTAGCTGGAAAATTCCCGTAAAGGAAAACGGCTGGTATAACATAAATTTGCGTGTCCGTCAGGATTATTCTGTAGGTGCAGTTTCCTGTCGCCGAATTTTAATTGACGGCAGTGAATTAAAGGATAATATGCAGGATATTGAGGTACCCTATGCAACCTCGTGGCAGCGCCTTACCGTATCGGATGAAGCGGGCAAGCCTTTATATGTATATTTGGAAAAGGGCACACATACCCTGACGCTTGAATGCTCGCTTGGCTCTTTGGCGGATGTTGTACCGATTGTTAAAAATTCCGTTTCGGAATGTAACCGCATTTACCGCCGCATTATTATGATAACCGGCACCAGTCCTGACCTTTATCGCGACTATAATCTTGATGAAAAGCTTAGTGATGTTTTTAAGGATATGCAGCACCAGCGTGATGTTCTTAACGATGTTGCAAACTATTTGGCGGCCCTTTCTGAAGGTGGCGAATCTGACGCGGCAGTTTTTCGAAAGCTTATTCGCCAGTTTGATGATTTTTTAAAGGATTCGGACAATATTCCCGGTCAAATAAACACACTGAATTCTAATATAAGTGCTATAGGCACCTGGCTTTTGGAATGCACCTCTCAGCCGCTTGAGGTTGACTGGATAGAGCTTTTACCTTACGGTAAAGAAGCAACCGAAATTAAGGCAGGCTTCTTTAGTCAGCTTTGGCATTCGGTTGTAAGAATTTTTAAATCCTATGTAGAAAGCTATAATGTTGTAGGTAATGCCAAAACCGAAAAAAATGTTGATGTTTGGGCGGTAACAGGCCGTGACCAAATTCAAATTATTGAAGCCCTTGCGAACGACACCTTCACAAAGGAAACCGACATTGGCGTAAGACTTAAGCTTGTTTCGGGCGATTCGGTAATGGCGGCAACGGTTGCGGGCATCGGCCCTGATGTTACCCTGTTTAACGGCGCCCCCAATGTTATAAGCTACGCCATAAGAAAGGCTACAATTGACCTTTCAAGCCTTGAAGGCTTTAACGATGTAACTAAGGATTTTCACGAATCGGCAATTGTGCCTTACCGCTTTAACGGTGGCGTATACGCCTTACCTGAAACCCAAAGCTTCCCAATGCTGTTTTACCGTAAGGATATTTTAAACGAGCTTGAGCTTAAGGTCCCTACCACTTGGGATGAGGTTTATGACTGTATAACCACCCTTCAAAAGAATAACATGACCTTTGGCTGTCCTACCTATGATGTATTCTTATATCAAAACGGCGGGTCATATTATAACGAAAACGGGTCGGTTTCAAGGCTTGATTCGGAAGAAAGTGTAAAGGCCTTTAAAACCTGGACAAAATTTTACACAAACTTTAATTTGCCGCTTAGCTATAACTTTATAAACCGCTTCCGCAGTGGTGAAATGCCTGTTGCCATTGCTGATTACAGCAGCTATAACAGCTTGGTGGTGTTTGCGCCCGAAATCGGCGGTAGCTGGGGAATGACAACCGTTCCCGGCACTGTAAAGGCCGATGGCAGTGTTGACCATTCGGTTAGTGCTTCGGGTACAGCAGCTATGATTTTTTCAAAAAGTGAAGATACCGCTTCCGCTTGGAAGTTCTTAAAATGGTGGGTTGGCGGCCAAACCCAAAGCAGCTATGCCTTAAAGCTTGAAACCAAGCTTGGCGCTTCGGCGCGTGTAATGGTGGCTTCCCGTTCGGCCTTTGAAACGCTTAACTGGACAACCGAGCAGGCCGCCGCAATTAAGGCGCAGTGGCAATGGGCTGACGGCACACCCGAAGTGCCCGGCGGTTACCTTATGGGTCGCCACATAAACAACATTTTCAGAAAAATTGTGTATAACGGTGAGGATTTACGCGAAACCGTTAGCGAATACAAAACAATTGTTGATAAGGAACTCACACTTAAGCGTGAGGAATACGGACTGAATTGAGGTGAAGTATGAATGCAAGCGCAAAAGAATAGGGCTTCGGTTTTAAAGCAAATGAAAAAGAAAAAGCATTGCTATTTATTTTTAGCACCATTTTTTACCTTGTTTTTGCTGTTTACCGTTGTGCCCGTTTTAATGGCAATGGGGCTTTCGTTCACTTCCTTCAATGTTTTTGAAGCACCGAAATTTGTTGGTCTTAAAAACTATGTTCAAATGTTCTTTTACGACGACCTTTTTATTAAGTCGTTTTCAAATACGCTGACTATTGCCATTTTCGTGGGCCCAATCGGCTATTTGCTGTCACTTGTTGTGGCGTGGTCTATAAACGAGCTTGCCCCCGCGCTTCGCACTGTTTTGGTTGTGCTTTTTTATGCGCCCTCAATTTCGGGTAATGCTTATATGATTTGGACTCTTATGTTCAACGGTGACGCTTACGGTCTTTTAAATGCGTGGGGCATGCAGTTCGGGCTTATTAACGAGCCGATTCAATGGCTTACCGACACTAAGTATATGATGCTTTGCGTTATTATTGTAAGCCTTTGGATGAGCCTTGGTACAGGCTTCCTATCCTTCGTTGCGGCCCTTCAGGGTATTGACCGTAGTCTTTATGAATCAGCCGCAATTGACGGCGTGCATAATCGCTGGCAGGAATTATGGTTTGTAACCCTGCCTTCAATGAAGCCGCAGCTACTTTTCGGCGCAGTATTGGCTATTACAGGCGCATTTTCGGTTGGCGAGGTTTGCACAAACCTTTGCGGCAACCCCAGTACCGACTATGCCGTTCATACCCTTTTAAATCATATGCAGGATTATGGCAACACCCGTTACGAAATGGGCTATGCCTGTGCAATTTCTACCTTCCTGTTTATTTTAATGATGGGTGCAAACCAGCTTGTTAACAAGCTTTTAAGAAGGGTGGGCAGCTGATATGAAGGTAATGAAAAGCATTGCGCACCAGTCATCTTATGCTCGTTCAAACTTCGGCGGAATAGTAAACCTTTTGCTTTTGGGAATTTTTGCTGCGGCAATGGCGCTTCCTATGGTGTTTACCGTTGCAAACGCCTTCAAGCCCTTGGAGGAACTTTTCATATTTCCTCCCACATTATATGTTAAAAATCCCACACTCAACAACTTTGCAGGTATTTCAAGCGTTTTGCGTGAATCTTGGGTACCTACAGGCCGTTTCATTATAAATTCGGTCGTTATTACCGCCTTTGGTGTGCTTGGGCAGGTTATTTTTGCTTCACTTGCGGCTTATGTGCTCGCAAAGGAGGTTTTCCCCGGCTCAAAGCTTTTAAACAAGTTAATTGTTTTGTCACTTATGTTTAACGGTACGGTTACTTCAATTCCTACCTACATAATTATGGCAAACTTAAAAATTGTTAACACTCATTTGGCACTTATACTGCCTGCTTGTGCTTCATCACTGGGCCTTTTCCTTATGAAGCAGTTTATGGAGCAAATGGTGCACACCACCATTTTGGAGGCCGCCAGGGTTGACGGCGCTGGCGAATTAAGAATTTTCTTCCAAATTGTAATGCCTATGTGCAAGCCTGCTTGGCTTACCCTAATAATTCTTTCCTTCCAAAGCCTTTGGGGGAATATGGGTGGTCTTTACATTTACGATGATGAGCTTAAAACCTTGCCTTATGCACTTCAAAACATTATGTCGGGTAACACCATTGCCCGAAGCGGTGTATCCTCAGCGGTGGCGCTGTTGCTTATAATTCCGCCGCTTGTAACCTTTATTTTGTCACAGTCAAACATTTTAGAAACTATGGGAAGCTCCGGTATAAAGGAATGATAATATGAAAATAAACAAAGCATTAAATTTCATATTGGCGTTAATTTGTGTCGTTTCAGTGCTCTTGGTACCGGTATGCGCTGTCGAGGAATTGGACGGCGACAGCAGCTCGTATGTTTTTGACTATTGGGGCAATACGGTTTCAACCCCCGTGCCTTATGAAACCGAAATAAATATTTCCCTTGCTGATTTTGGTGCTTCAACCCCTAATATTGCCGATATGGCGGCCGATAAGGATAATAATATTTATATTGCCGATGCCGCCAACAATACCATTTGGCAGTTTAATGAAAAGCTGGAATTTGTGGCCGCCTTTGACAGTTATTTTATTGATGGCGAGCAAAGGTCCTTTAATGCACCCGAAGGCTGCTGGGTAGCTGACGGAAAGCTGTATGTTGCAAACACGGCGGGCGCTAATATTGTAATTATAAATATTGCCACAAAGGAAACGGTACGGGTTGTAAAAGCTCCCGAAAGTGAAGAATGGAGCAGCACGGTTGACTTTGTGCCCATAAGACTTTCTACCGATAACGGCGGAAGAATTTATTGTGTTTCGCGAAATCAGACACAGGGTATTGTGCAGTTTTCCAAGGAAGGTAAGTTTATAGGCTTTTTAGGTGCCTTAAAGGTTAACCCGACCGCTTGGGATATTTTTATCCGCACCTTTGGTACCAAAAAGATGAAGAACGAAAGCCTTCAAATGATACCTACCGAATACACAAACCTTTACTGTAATGACGAGGGTATGGTTTACGCCATTACCGAAACCGTAAGTGACAGTAAAATTAAGGGTGCAGTTACCGGCCGCAATGCCGAAAATGCACCAATCCGCCTTTTAAACCCACTTGGTAATAATATTTTGAAGAATAATGGCTATTACCCAATTGTCGGTGATATTGATTTTAACCTTTCGGGTAAGGATTCGGGCGCATCTCGCTTTATTGATGTCGCTGTCGGTGAAAACGGCGTGTGCAGTCTTTTAGACCGCAAGCGAGGTAAAATTTTCACCTACAGTGCCGATGGAGATTTATTATATATCTTCGGCGGTCTTGGCGCGGGTATAGGCAGCTTTGAACAGCCCGTTTCAATGGTTTACATTGGCAAAAAGCTTGCTGTACTGGACCAGGCTTCAAAGGAAATTACCCTTTTTAACACAACAGCCTTTACCGAACAGGTGCTTGGCGCTTATGCCGCACATGAAGCGGGCGATTTCGAAACGGAAGAGGCTTGCTGGAAGGCGCTTAACGAAAAGTTTTCGGGCTACGACCCTGCAATTTTGGGTATAGGCAAGGCACTTTACAACCGTGGCGAATACAAAGCCTCTATGGAATATTTTAAGCTTACAAACAATAAAGGCTATTATTCCAAGGCTTATAAAAATTTACAGGCACAGCTTGCTGAAAAATATTTGGTTGGTGTTGTAATAGGTGCTGTTTTGTTGGTTTTAGGCCTTTTCTTTGGACTTAAATATTTAATACGTTACATAAAAACCGCAAATAATACTGTTTGCAAAACCCTTGTTGGCGGCAGTTATATTATGACCCACCCGTTTGACGGCTTTTGGGACTTAAAGTGGGAAAACAAGGGGACCGTTTCGGGCGCAACCTTCTTACTTGCTTCGGCATTTTTAATAAGAATAATTTCCGAACGGCTTACCCCGTTTTTATTCTCAAATAAAAATCTTACACAAACAAATACGCTAATAAGCACCTGCTCGCTATTAATTATCTTTGTGCTTTGGATAGTTTCAAGCTGGTGTCTTACAACACTTTTTGACGGCAAGGGCAATATGAAGGATATTTATATCTATTCCTGCTATTGCTTAACACCCTATGTGCTGTTTACATTACCTGTTTTAATTGCAGGTCAGTTCTTAACGCTTGAAATGGCGGCGCTTTACACAAGCCTTCAGGCAATTATAATTGTTTACTGTCTGTTTTTATTGGTGGCGGGAACAATATCGGTTCATCAGTTTACACTTGCGCGCACTGTGGTTATGCTTATTGTAAGCATTTTGGGCATAGTACTTATGATGTTTTTAATAATACTTTGTTCGGGTCTTATTCAAAACATTGTGGATTTCATTACCCAAGTATTTAAAGAAATTTCCTTGAGGTATTCATAAATTCGGCAAAGGAGGATTTAAAGTGAAAAAGGTTAAAAAACATATTATTTCAGCAATAAGTATTGTTACCGTAATTGCCTTATTTGCTGTGTTGTTTGCTACCAAATCATCCTCACGAAGTGCGCTTGGCGCAAGTGAAGCCTTTGCCTTAGCAGCCCCTTCAGGTATTGAAATTACTTCGGATATTGCCGAAAACGAGGTTATGGTATTTTCTGAAAACGGTCGTTCAATGTATGTGTCACACGGGGGTGCAATTACCGTAAGAGATACCCTTACAAATGCTGTACTGTGGCGAAACACCGCCGGTGAAAGTGATAAATTGGTTTATAACGATACCGAAGCCGCAAGCTCGCCCATAAGCATTACCTACCGCCAAAACGGCGAAACCGATACCGAGCTTTTTTCAAGTCTTGATTCGGTTGCAAGTGACCAATACACCGTTGGCTTTAACGAGGACGGCACGCGACTGCAGGTAATTTATTTATTGGGTGAAGCGGGCGACGGCGGTTTGCTTCCCAAGGCGCTTACCAAGGACTTTATGGAGAATGAAATTTTCAAAAATATTTCATCCGACGAGGTTGAATTTTTAGAGGAAAGGTACATTCTTTATAAAGCAGGCAAGGCCGAAAGCATTTTTATGGAAGAAATTCCGGGTATGAAAACCGAGGATATTTACTACCTTGAATTTCCGGGCTCGTTTGTAATTCAAAATAAAATAATTTCATATCTGGCCGCAGGCGGTCTTAATGAGGAAAGCTATAAAAAGCAGTGTGAAATTACAGGTGAAAAGGCTTTAATTTATAACGAAAACTTTATGCTTACTGTGGAATATTGGCTTGAAAACGGCGATGTTATGGTTAATATTCCAAGTGACAGCATTTATTATCATTCCGAACATCCCTTAACCCTTATTACCCTTAACGGCGCCTGCACCTATGCTGAAAAGGAACAAAGCGGCAAGTATTTGCTTCCTGCGGGAAGCGGTGCGCTTCAAAGCTTTTGTGATGGTGATGAAAGAAATAATAATTACACCTATTACGGTACCGATTATTTAAATACCGTTTCTACCGCGAAGGAAACCGAATTCCCATTACCTGTCTTTGCGACAATTCGCGAGGGCGGTGTGTCGGTTTTAGGTATTATTGAAAGCGGTGCAGAAGCGGCCGTTTTAAACGAACGCTTTACAAACGGTGCAAGTCAGCTTAATTTAAGCTTAAGGCTTTTGGAATACGGCGACGCTTCGGTAACAGCCCAGCAGACCTCTACAGTTTACTGTACAAGTCAGTTTAAGGATAATTTCACCGTAAGATACTGCATTATTGAGGATGAAACCGACCCCATAGCTCTTGCAGGGGTTTACCGCAGTCTTTTGCTTTCACAAAACAAATTACCCGAAAAGGCAAAATCTACAGCACCTGCTTTGGTAGAAATTGTGGGCAATGTGCCTTATTCTTACCAGTGGTGCGGTCTTTTTATGGTTAATAAGCAAATTGTTTTAACCGACTGGCAGCAAGCAGGTCAAATTGCTTCGGCCTTTTATGACAGCGGCGTTACCCCCGCGGTAAAGCTTTCGGGCTTTAATAAAAATGGGCTGTTCCGCCAAAATCTCGGCAGTTATAGCTTTTTCGGCAGCAAGGCCGACCGCACGGCATTTTTAAAAGCTGTCAGCGAAAAGGGAATAAGCACATATCTTAATGTAAACCTTGTTTATAACTATGGCACATCGCTTTTTGGCTATAATGCAAGCAAGCACAGTGCAAGGGCACCCGGTAACGATAACGGTGAAAGGTTTGTTACATCAAAATCAACTGGCGAGGCTAACAAAAAAGCCTTAACCTTAGAAATCGCATCCTCTAAAATGTTTGAAAGGTATGCAAAAAGCTATAATAAGCTGGATGCCGCTTTAGGTATTGGTCTTAATGATGCTACCAACAGCCTTAATACCGACTTTTCAGAAAAAACACCGCAAAATCGCAGTGATGCAATAAAATCAATTAAAAAGGCAAGCGGTATTTTGGCTGAAGAGCGTTTGGTAATGGTAAAGAATCCAATTACGCCGCTTTTAAATGACATTTCAATTTGTGAGGATTTAACACTAACGGGTCTTAAGCAGTATTCATTTTCAGAATATGTGCCCTTTGTACAGGCGGTGCTTCACGGTCATATAAATTATACCAGCGATGCGCTTAATGCTTATAACGATTATAATAAGAGCTTTTTGGAAGCAATTTCCTTAGGCGCGATACCCAAATATACAGTTTGTCATAGCTTTGAAAGGGATATAATGTCCACCGAATATGACTTCTTATATTTTACCGACTGGGGCAATTGGAAGCAAACAATTTTGGCTGACAGCCAAAAGGCTTCGGCGCTTTATGAAAAAATTTATGCTGCTCAAATTACAGCATATAAAAACGAAAACGGTGTTAGCGTTACTGAATATTCAAACGGGGTTAAGGTTTATGTTAATATAACCGACCGCGAGGAAAGTATAAACGGTGTTACGGTAGCGGCTAACAGCTTTACAGTACAGTAGTTATTCTTATGGGGTGAATTTATGTATTTCAACTTGTTTTTGCGACCCGCTAGGGGCGAAGTAAAAATGCAAATGTATGAGCTTCAGCGTAAGACAGGGCACGATTTGGGGTTTAAGTCTACCATATTTTTGGGCCTTGACTTTTTGCGCGATAAGGAAATGGTTGAACGCTTTAAGGCCGACCGCGATAATTACGGCGATGAAATTGCTGTTTGGCTTACCTCAGACGGTAAGGCGGGCGGCGGTCAGGTTTGGCTTATACGTAAAGAGGATAAAAAGCGTGTAGTTAAAAACGCTATAGACGCTTATATTGAAGCCTTCGGTCAGGCGCCAAAATCGGTTGGCAACTATGTAATGGATGCCGATTTAATTGAAATTGTAAAGGAATACTGTCCCGAGGTGGAGGCTTGCGTTGCGGGCTGCTTTGAGGAGGGCGTAAAGGTTTTCCACGGCTGTAATAATTCGTGGTACCTTTTTTCCGAGGGTATGCCTTGGGGACCGTGGTATCCTTCAAAAACACATTCGGTTCGCCCGGCTAAAAACGAAGGCGACTGGGCAGGGGTTGTTGCGGTGCCGCACTTAAGCCGTGACCTTGTGCTTGGCTATGAAAACCGTAACGACTTTTTTGCAAGCCACCCTGCAAATATTCAGCGTGGTCTTGCTAACGAAGGCTACAGCCACGAATATGACTATAATTTATGTGACCAATACCGCTTACAAAAGGACTTTAACGACGGTATGTCATACTACCAAATGCACGTTTCACCGGGTTGGCTAAGCCGCAATTTTAACATAATCGACCCCGATGAAATTACCCAAAAGCTTTATATTGAAACACTTGAATATATTGCCGAGCTTCGTGACAAGGGCGAGGTTGAGATTGTTACCTTTAGCGAATTTGCAAAGGAATATAAAAATCAGGTGCCAATTGGCAAGCCCACCGTTGCCTTCGCAAAGGATATTCTTATGGGCTCAGGCAAGCAGTATTATTGGGTTTGCTCACCGGGCTACCGCCTGCTTGTTGACACCTTCCAGGGTGGCTCTATCGGTGATTTACGCCCCTATGAAGGCGAATATGCCGCTGTTACCGGCCCCGATGCTGAAAAGGGTAGGTACCTTTACAATACCTACCCATACATAATTCAGTCGCAGTACCGCACAGGCTATAAGACACACTCGACCGACGGCAGTCGCACAACACTTATTATGTCACATAATGGTGAAAACCTTGATATGTGTGATTATAATACAACGGTTGAGGATATAAGCCGCGCCGATAACAACTGCCGACTTGCATTAAAGCCTGTTGAGGTTAAGTTTAGTGACGGCTTAACCGTTAAAATTCAAACTGTTTACGATTTTATGGAAGGCGGCAGTATTCTTATTACACGTAAAATTCTTTCCAAAAGTGATAATAATGCCGAGCTAAAAATACAGGAATATGTTAAAGCGTGCTATGGCTTTATTGAATATCCCGAGGATATGAAGGATATTACACTTTACTGTGACGGCGAAAAGGTGATTGATTACACCTATCGCAATACTCAGTTTAAAAAGCAGGGTGCAAAAACCGTTTCGGCTCTTATTCCCGATATTTCAACCGAGGTTGTGCTAAAACCTGAAACAAAGGCAGATTTATTGACTGTAAAAGAGGGCAATTTGTTTTCACCCTTCTTTACACTTATTGCTGAATATAATGCCGATGAAAGCTTAAAGGAGGTTAAAACATGGCTGCAAATAAAGAAACCACAGGCGTAATTTATAAATGTCCGCTTTGCTTTAATACTTATATTGATGTTCCTGTTGATACATTCGAGGATGGCAAGTATCATTGTGTAAAGTGCGGCTTTGTGGGCACTAAGGAAGAACTTTTGCAAAAATATGCCGAATTTCGTGACCGCTATAAGCTTCGCAATACTCGTATTCCGTTAGAGGAGCAAAGAAAATTTTAAATCAAAAAAGATGTGTGGAAAATCCACACATCTTTTTTATATTGCATATATTCCTGATTTTAAGAGCACAAAGCGATATTTGCCTGATTCTATATACTGTGAAATGGGTTCGTTAAACTCTTCAATTTCATTTACGGTGTAGCTGTCAAGGTTTACACCCACCAGCTTTTGCGAGCCCTGGTTACAAATTACCGCGGTGTCACCGCTAAGGTAAAGACTTTTGGGTTTGTCAAATGGGGAATGGTTACCGCCTATTCTAAGCTCTTCCCGCATATTGAAAAGGTTATAACGAAGCAAAACATTACATTCACTGTAAGCCGCCCAAAGCGCATTTTTGTAAACTATAATGTCACTTGCAATACAGCCGCGGTATGCAAGGCTACCCTGCCAAATCGGTGTGGCATCGGCATCTAAAAGCATTGCTTCACCGCTAACCTTTAAAATAAACACCTTGGAATTCGGCAAAACAATTGCACGTGTTAAAATGTAGTTATTGCAATAATTTATTACTGCCTTATAGTTGTGACCGTATTTTGTTACAAGGTAAACGTTTTTGGCCACATCGGAAAACTTTCCCGTATCGAAGGAAAGCATTTTATAGCCAATAACAATTTTGTCGTCCAAAGTGTCCTTATGGTATGAAAACAAAATTCCGTTTTGGGTTGGTAAAATGTCAAAAACGGTACCTGCAAAAATTTGTTTCATTTAATTATCTTCCGTTTCGTATTTTTTGTGCGGCCAAAAGCACGCCTGCTTTGGCGCTGTGAAAATTTATACCGCCCTGCATCCAAGCGGCGTATGGCTCACGAAGGGGACCGTCGGCCGAAAGCTCAATTGAGGCGCCAAGGGTGAATGCACCTGCTGCCATAATTACGGGGTCGGTGTAGCCGGGCATCTCCCAAGGTTCAGGTACAACAAAGGCATCAACGGGAGCACCGCTTTGCATACCCTGACAAAATGCTACAAGCCCTTCGGCTGTGCCAAGTGTTATACATTGAACAATATCACCGCGTTTTTCAAGTGGCTCGGGTGAAACAGCATAGCCCATAGCTTTAAATAAAGCCGATGTATAAACTGCGGTTTTAACCGCTTCACCAACAACATGCGGCGCTTGGAAAAGGCCCAGATATAATTCACGGCTCATACCAAGGGTTGCGCCTACCTCTTTACCAACACCGGGGCAGGTAAGGCGTTCGGCACATTTTTCCACCAAATCGTGTCGGCCTGCAATATAACCGCCCGTGCGTGCAATACCGCCGCCGGGGTTTTTTATAAGTGAGCCTGCCACAAGGTCGGCTCCAACATCGCAGGGCTCTAGCTTTTCAACAAATTCGCCATAGCAGTTGTCAACCATAATAATTGTTTCCGGTGAAATTTCTCTAACAATATTACAAAGCCTTTTAATATCCTCAATAACAAGGCTTGGACGGGTAGAATAACCGCGCGAGCGCTGAATATAAGCCATTTTATACTTATCCTGCGAAAGCTTTGCTTTAATGGCTTCAATATCGGGTGTGCCGTCACTTAAAAGCTCAACCTCGTTATAATCAACACCCCAATCACTAAGCGAGCCGTCGTTCTTTTCATCAATACCAAAAACACCCGTAATTGTGTCATAAGGGCGGCCGGTAAGCACTAAAACCTTGTCATTCGGGCGCAAAACGCCGAAAAGCGCAACGGTTAAGGTGTGTGTGCCCGAAACAAAATTGTGGCGCATAATTGCATCCTCGGCACCCATAATGTCGGCCATAACACGCTCTAAAATTTCGCGGCCGCGGTCATCATAGCCGTAACCTGTCGAGCCTGCCATATTTGCTTCGCTTACACCGTTTTCAATGAAGGCCTTAAGCACCTTTAGCTGATTATATTCAGTAATATCATCAATTTCTAAAAAGCGGTCCTTAAGGGACAGCAAAATTTCTTTATCTAAATTTAAAAGCTCATCATCAATTTTGAAAAAGTGTTTAATATTCACTTGTTTTTCACCCAATATCCTGCATTGTAAAGTTTTTTAAAGCCGTTTTTCAGGTAAAACGGTAAAACACTGTCGCGGCAACAGGCATAAAAGTCTTTGCCGTAATTTTGTTGTAAAATACCTTTTAAAGCAATACTGCCATAGCCTTTTTCATGGCTGGCAAGACCATTTATTATTGCATTATTACCCGAATTAAAGGTAATAACAGCGCATTTTTCTTTTATGGCAAAGGCCTTTGCAAAGCCAAGGTTTTTTCTTTTGCAATAATCTACCGCAAAGTGTGGATAATCGGGTAGGGAAAGCCCGTCCACATCTAAAAGAGCATACAATTCATCACTTTTAAGGTCATCACACGGGGTAAAGCCCTTAACATCCGCCTTGCGACAAACAACATTTATGTTTTCGTCAGGTGTGCGGTTAATCGCTTTTAGTGTGTCAATATCACTAAAAACACAAGCGGGGGACAGCACCTCAACAAATTCCGAAAGCTCTAAAAGGTCGGCGTTATTATTGTGTATTATCATATTTCCGTCAGCCATAGCAATAATGCATTTATCGCTGTCCTGCACCCAAAACATAACCGACGGGTCGTTTTTAAAGCTGTCATAAAGGCAGTTTATTTTAATAATTTCTGCCGATACGGTGGAAATTTGCGGCAATTCATTTATCAGTCTTATCATTTTATTTCGCCGCTTAAAATACCGTTTAGCATATATTTTGTAAGCTTCAGCATATTTTCCATATCGCTTATATTCGCCACACACGAGGGCGAATGAATATAACGGCAGGGAAGCGAAATTGCAAGTGTGCGAACACCCTCGCGACTGAGGTGTATAGCGCCAGAATTATTACCGCCTGCAACTGCACGCTTGGGCTGTACCTTTAGTCCACTATTAAGTGCGGCGTTATAAAGGTCGCGGTCATAAGCGGTAGCGCGGTCCATAAATGAAACGGCGGGGCCGCGCCCTAAATTACAAACCGATTTATCTTCACTTACCCCTGCAATATCGGCAGCGGTAGTAGCTTCAAGCACTAAGGCAAAATCGGGATTTACAGCAAAAGCGGCAACCCTTGCGCCCCTTGTGCCAATTTCCTCTTGGGTGGAAAATACCGCATAATAGTCATATTCGGCCTGTTCTTTTAAAAGGGCAATAAGCGTTGCACAGCCAATGCGGTCGTCAATGGCTTTTGCCTTAACGTTTTCGCCCATAAGGGTAAAATCACTTTGAATAACCGCTGTGTCGCCAAGACTTATAAGAGAGAGCGCTTCTTCTTTAGAGCCGGCGCCAATGTCAATATAAAGCGACTCGGCTTTGGGGGCTTTTTTTGCATCATCCTTAGAAACAAGATGAACGGGCTTGCCGCTAATAACACCTGTAACGTCCCCAATTTTTACGGTTTTAAACATTAAAACCGATGCATCCATTCCGCCCACGGTATCAAACTTTAAAAAGCCGTCAGCAGTAACAGCGGTTATAATCAGTCCAACCTCATCCATATGGGCGTCAAGCATAAGGCGTTTATCGCTACGGTTTTTGCCCTTTTTAAAGCAAATAATGTTACCAAGGTTGTCCACCTTATATTCGCAAAAGTCCTTAATTTCGCTTATTATAAATTCGCGAACATTATCTTCACTACCTGAGGTGCCGTCCAGAAGGCAAAGCTTTTTAAGTAAATTAAGCATTAAGGACACCTCCTGCCATTATATAAGCGTAAAGCAAATCGCAAACGCTTTCCAAATCACTGAGTGATAATATTTCGGTTTCACTGTGCATATTGCGAAGCGGAATAGAAAGCGTGCAGGCTTTAACGCCCTCACGGTTAATGCTTATCATATCGGCATTAGTGCCTGTACGACTGCCCATAACCTCAAGCTGATAGGGTATTTCGTTTTCCTTTGCAAGTGAAATAAGCTTATTGCTGATTTCTTTTGAAAGGGCGGGGCAAATGCCAATCATACCACCCTTTGAAAGCTCACCGCATTCTTCATCCTTAATGCCAATGCCGTTACCGAAACTAACATCAATTGCAATGGCTTCATCAGGGTTTACACGGAAAGCGGCAGTGCGAACACCGCGCATACCCAGCTCCTCGCTGTCGCTTAAAACAAAGGCAACGTTTATAGGAAGCTTTTTGCCGTGAAGCTTTTCGGCAAGCATTAAAAGGCAGGCAACAGCCGCGCGGTCATCAAAGCTGCGGCCGTAAACCAAATCGTTTTGTAGCTCACCGCATTTGCCTGAAAAGGTGACAAAATCGCCAAGGCTGATAATTTCTTTGGCCTTTTTACCAAGACCTGTATCAAGCTTAATGTCAGCAATATCTTCAAAGGTTTCTTCACCTTTTGAAAGGTGAGGCGGTGTAGAGCAAAACACAGCGGGTACAATTTCCTTGCCGTGCACATTAACTGCGCGTGAAGGCAGGGTGCGTATATCAATACCACCCGCATTCGAAACGGTTAAAAAGCCGTTTTCATCAATATCGGTAACCGTCATAGCAATTTGATCAATGTGGCTGTCCAGCATAAGTGTATAATCGCTTTTGCCGTCTAAAAAGCCAATAACGGTTAAATTATCCATTTTTTCGGCCTCGGTATAGCGTGATAATATACCGTATGCAAAATCTGACGCGGCGGAAATATTTCCGACCGCATCGAGAGCAGATAGCTTAAAAAGTAAATCTTTAATGTTCATTATAATTTGTTTACCAATTCTTTAAAATGATTTCCGCGTGCCACAAAGTTGGGGTAAGCATCAAAGCTTGCGCTTGCGGGGGAAAGGGTTACAACGTCACCCGGCTTTGCAATTTCGTTAGCCTTTAAAACGGCGGCGGTAATGCTTTCGCATCTTATAATTTCAGGGCATCCGTTATAATTTTTATCGTTTCTTACAGCGGCTTCAATTTTATTTGCAGTTGCGCCGCAAAGGTAAAGCTTTTCAACCTTTTCTAAAATATAGGGTACAAGCGGCTCGTAAGGAATATGCTTGTCATAACCGCCTGCAATAAGGTGTACCTTTTGGTTAAAGGCTTTAAGCCCTGCAATTGTACGGGTTGGGCTGGAAGCAATAGAATCGTTATAATACTTCACGCCGTTTACTTCGCGAACAAATTCAATTCGGTGTTCAACACCCATAAATTCCTTTGCAACCTTTTTTATTGAATCCATACCTGCAAAGCCCCAAACAGCAGCAATTGCGGCAAGGTAATTTTCAACGTTGTGGTCGCCTAAAATGGCAATATCATCACGGTGCATAATGGGGGCGTCAAGACCGCGGTAGGTCATATGAATAGTGCCGTCACTTTCAAGCCAAGCACCGTTTTTAAGGGGCTCGGTCATAGAAAACGACAACGACTGTCCGCGCGCGTACTTTTTAAAGCCGTTAGTAATTTCGTTATCACGGTTTAAAACTGTGCGCGAAAAGGCGTTTTGGTGAAGAATAATGTTCTTTTTGGCTTCAATATATTCTTCCATATCCTTATGAACGTCCAAATGGTTAGGGGCAAGGTTTGTAACAACCGCCACGTCGGGACTTTTCCGCATAGAAATAAGCTGGAAGGAGGAAAGCTCAACCACAACAAAATCATCAGCGGTTATGTTTTCAATTTCGGGAAGTAAGGGCTTGCCGATATTACCGCCGACAAAAACCTTTTTGCCCTCAGCCTCAAGCATTTTGGCAATAAGTGTGGTTGTGGTGGTCTTACCGTCCGAACCGGTAATTGCAAATAAGGTTGCGGGGCACAAATCAAAAAATACTTCCATTTCGCTGGTTACGGCAATACCTTTTTTGCGGGCGGCCTCCAATTCGGGCAAATTAAAGCTCATACCTGGGGTGCGGAAGATAATATCAACCTCTAAATCATCAAGATAACTGTCACCTAGGCATAATTCAGCGCCTGCCGCTTCAAGCTCGTTTGCAATATCGCCAATCATTTCGCGGCTGCGGCGGTCGCAGGCGTAAACCTTAGCGCCCTTTTTAAGAAAATCTAAAATTAAAGGGGTGTTGCTGACACCAATACCGCACATTGCGATTTTTTTACCCTTTATTTGTTCAAAAAACTGCTTGCAATCCATAAGACTACCTCCGTTTTGACATACTTATTCAGCATATAAATATATTATACTTAAATATATATAAAATATCAATAATTAAAGGCACAAATTTCCAAAAAATTAATAAAGGGGTAAGCTTATGAATTACATTAACTGCAAAAACAACCTTCCACCCGAGTTTCTTCGCAAGGCAATTGTTTTCTGGTGTGAAAATTCCATACAGCATATTGAATCGTTTTTATCGGCCATAAAATCAAGCAGCGCTGTTTTGGAGGATGAATTTTTGCAAGAAATTAAGGAAATTGATTTAATTTTTAAAAGTATATATGCCGAATATTCTTCCGAAAAAAGCAATTTACCTTCACGCCCTGCAATTTTATTTAAAACGAATACGCGCTTTATTGCACTGCTTGAAAGAATAAAGCTTGAAGCGGTGTCCGGGTATCCGATTTTACAGCAGTCGGTTTACCACTATATTTTTGAGCAAAATTATATAAACGCAATTTTCGGGATTTCGGTGCCTCAAAATTCACCCATTATTACGGTTAAATTTGCACCGTTTTACAGCAATAACTGTGTTTTTAATCAAATATACTTTTGGTCGGTTATTGGTGCTATGCACCCGTCGCTTTTGCTTAACAATAACGATTTTGCCACCGCTATAAACGGGTATTCTAAAGAGTATTTACGGGATACGGCAAACAGCTTTAATGCCATTTGTTTTTCACTTTCACAAATGGGTAAAACAAATAAAAAAGAGCTGACGAAAATTTTTAACAGCTTTCGTCAGCTCAACAGTAGTTTTTTGTCCTTTCTAATTTCGGCCAGAAGCGGTAGCCCGAAGGTATTTGCCTCTACCGTAAAGCCCACCCTTTCAAACAGCTTTTATAAGGGCGTCGGGCATATGATAAATGAGCATAAATTAGTCAGCGAATTATGTGATGGTATAGCCGAAACTATTAATTAAGCAATGTCCTTTTTGGTGTATTTAATAAATGCCAAAGCAACGCCAATAACCGCAAAAGCAATACCGACAAACAGGTATTTATAGGTTAAGTGATTGTTTGTTATAATATCGGCGCTGTCGGTGTAGGCAAAAGGCGTAAGATATTTTAAAGGTTTAAGGTCATCGGTAATGTTCGAAAGAATATTTGTCATATAAAGCATAAACCCAACACCAATACCAAGACCAATTGCATTTGATTTTATAAATGCCGAGGCGCCAAAGCAAATAAATGCAATTTGGAGCTGTAAAATGAAATATGCCAAAAATATTAAAAGCATTGTTTTAAAGGGTGGGTTATCAATTATAACTGCGGTAAGCAAAACAACAATACCAATAACTATAAGGTTTAAAATAACAATTTGTAATATTACCGACAATAATTTTAAGCCAACAATTTTTGCGCGGGAAATAGGGTGTGACAGCAAAAATTCAGCGGTGTTGTGGCTTTCTTCACTTGAAAGGGCGGTAATACCTACAACAGCGGCAAAGAATGCACCGCCCATACCTAAAACGTTGCCGCATTCAATACCAAAATAGCCAATAAATTCGCCAAAGTTAATGCGGTCCATACCAAAGGCTTCGGTAAAGGCGCCCATTTCGGCAAACATATTTTCCATTTCGCCCATTTGGCCTGCCATTTCAGGAAAAATAACAATAGTTACGCCAAGCATAAAGGTAATGGCGGCAGTCCAAATTAAAAGTGAAATTCGGTTTTTTCTCAGCTCGTGAAAAAGTAAAGTCATTACTGCTCGCCATCCTTTCTGTAATAGTGCATAAATACCTCACTAAGCTCAGGGTCGGTAATGGTTAGGTCTTCAAAGTGAAGGTTTACAAGTTCTCTAATTAAAGCGTTTGATTTACCGTTATATAAAAAGCTTGTTATGCCGTTTTCGGTTTTAAGGTCACGAATATTGTCGTTTTGCGGAATTTCGGTTGCGCCCTTAAGGGTGACACGTTTAACGTCACTGTGTGAAAGGTTAGAAACGCTGTCACAGGCAAGTAATTTTCCATCGCGAATAATGGCGGCGTTTTTGCAGTAGCGCGCCACTTCGGACAAAATATGGCTGGATAAAAATATTGTCGCACCTTCGTTATTGCGTTCCTGTAAAATTGTGTAAAATTCGTGCTGAATAAGTGGGTCAAGTCCGCTTGTCGGCTCATCTAAAATATAAAGCTGTGGCTTATGCTGCAAAGCGCAAACAATGCCCACTTTTTTACGGTTGCCAAGTGATAATTCTTCAATTTTTTTATTAACGTCTAGGTCAAGTCGTTCGCAAAGAATTTTGGCTTCCTCACTGCAGTCAAGGCCTCTTAAATTGCTTGAAAGCTTTAAAATTTCCTTTACCTTCATACCCTTATAAAATGAAGCGTCTGCAGGAAGATAGCCGACGTTTTTTAAAATTTCGGTTTTGTTTTCTTTAACGTTTAGGCCTAAAACCTCGGCGGTGCCGCCGTTTGAATTTATAAAGCCTAAAAGGGTGCGTATAGTTGTGCTTTTACCTGCTCCGTTAGGACCGATAAAACCAAAAAAGTCGCCATCTTCAACAGTTAGTGACAGGTCGATAATACCACGGCTTTTGCCATAATATTTAGTTAAATTTTCGGTTTTAATTGCGGTCATATTTCTTCCCCCTCGCCGGTGATAAAACCGCTGTTGCTTTGAATTTTACCTAAAATTTTAAGGTAAATTTCGCGCGTTACGTCATCGTTTTTATCGTTAATAACAAGGATTTTGCCGTCAATTTTCATAACCACAACAGTTTTGCAGGCGTTATAGGTATAGCGTGTGTGCGAGCCGAATTCATCGTTAATAAATTTACCAAGCGATAATTTTGCGCTGTTAAAGGCAAATTCCTTTACACCGATTTGGTCGTTTTCTTTTACTTTAATTTCTTCAATATCGCTGTAATTTATGGTTAGCGGGTCATAGTAGGTGCTGTCAACCGTAAAGCTGTCGTCGGTGTAGGTTATGCTGATACTGCCTGTAAACATTACAATGCAAATACCAATTATTATAATGGGAACAACAATTAGGCTTATAATTTTGCCTACTTTATTGAATTTAGGGCAAATGTGGTTAAAGTCGGTTTTGCCGTTTTTAACCTCTTTTTTATAATAAAGGTAAGAATAAAGCATAGCGGCAAACACTGCAATTAAAATAATTGCCATAGTGGTAAAAAACATAGGTACCACAGGTAAAAATGCGGTGAGCATAACCAGTAACCCTGCAATTACCATAACCTTACCGCCAAAGCGGTGGGTAGCGTTCCAATTTTCTTCGCTTTGAAGGGTCCATTTTGTCTTAATACCAAGAGTACCGTTTTGGCGTATTTTCGGCATAAGGTTGCCCATTACGGCAAACAAAAGGCCTAAAACCAAGGGGATAATGGCGGCAAAATCCCAAGTTTTTTCAAATGCGGCTGAATAAACTATTGCGTTTGTAAAAAGCGAAATGAGGGGTATGATGTAATAAATCATATTATGCACTTTGGTGCCGCGGTTCTTTTTGTCGAAAAATGAGGTAACAATACAAATAAAATTAAGCGCAAGTAAAATCAGCGGTAAACCAAATACAGCAAAGGTGCGGGATGAAAAGCCGTCGGCCTCACCGCTAATGCCCCAATGTGTAGACATTGTTTCGGGTAACTTGTTCCATACAGCAAGACCGAAAGCAATAGGGGAAAGGGTAACTAAAGATGAAATTAATATTTTAAGCCAATTCTTTTTAAGCATTGCTATTTTCTCCTTTTAAATCAGTAATCCATAATAACGTTTCCTCTAAAACCGAGGTGTTAATTTCATAATAAATAAATTTGCCTTTGCGGTTATCGCGAATTAAATCGGCATCCTTCAGTACCGACAAATGACGGGAAATTGAAGCATCGGTAACCGAAAATGCATCGCAAATTTCACCAGCCGAAAGCGGCCCGTTTTTTAGCATATTGAGTATGTCGCGCCGTATGGGGTCGGCAAGGGCTTTTAACGTATTTTGTAAAGCCATGGTATCCTCCTTATTTAACATTTAACCTAATTGTTAAATGTATTATAGCATACGCTTGCTGCCTTGTCAATATGTTTTATAAATTGGGGTTTATCACTCGGTTGGATGGATATATCATTGGCTCCCTCTGACGAGGGAGCTGGCACGAGGAACTCGTGACTGAGGGAGAGAAAGTGCTTATTTACAGTGTTTTCGGTCTCTCCCTCCGTCTTTTTGCTTCGCAAAAATCCACCTCCCTCATCAGATGGAGGCAAGGGTTTGCACAATAATTACGAATTACGCATTACGAATTACGCATTGGGCGTTAGCCCGATAAACTATAATTTGAAAATATGCAAATAAAAAAACACGGCAGGATTTCCTGCCGTGTTTAATGTAAAATTTATTTCTTGCCTTTTGCTATGCGGCGGCGACGCCAAAGAACCCAAAGGGGACCTGAAACGAAAAGTGAAGAGATAGCGCCTGATAACAAACCGAATACCATGGGAATTGCAAAGGTGCGTAGGCTTGTAAGACCGAAAATTTCGGAAACAACAATAATGGTGGTAACTGCCAAAAGTGTTGTTGCGGTGGTAACAATGTTACGAATAACAACGGTGTTAACACTTTCATTTACAAGCTGACCAATTTCCATATCGGGATTGTATCTTTGGTTTTCACGGATACGGTCGTAAATAACGATGGTGTCATTTAGTGAATAACCCAGCATTGTAAGTACAACCGCAATATAGTTGGAGTCAATTTGTAAGCCGAAGATAACGCAGGTAAAGAAGGTTATAAGTACGTCAAATACCAGTGAGACAAGTGCGGTAATACCGGCGGAAACACCACCGATTTTTCTAAAGCGAATACCTACATAAATTACAACTAAAACAGCGGTAATTAAAACGGCAACCATACTTTTAGCAAAGAATGAGCCTGCGATTGAGGGAGAAACCGAGTTAGAGTCGTAAAGCTCGATTTTATTATCCTTAAACTTTTCAACCAAAGCCTTGGTCATAGCCTCCTGTGTTTTTGCAGGAAGTGCGTTTTTACCTGAAAGCGAAATTTCAAAGGTTTGAGTATCGCCTGCAAGCGAGGTGGATTTTCTTAAAGAATAATCCTTCTTGATGTGTTCCTTAACAACTGCGTTAATGTCCTTATCGGCAAGCTCGCCTGTGTAAGAATATGAAACCTTAGCACCGCCCGAGAAGTTAATATCAAGCTTAACGCCAAATATTACCGACCATATAATACCGACAACAAAAATTGCAAGGTAAACAATTAAAACGGGTTTTAATGCTTTATTAAAATCAATATTAAACTTACGCATTTTTCTTACCTCCGTATAAAGCGGGTTTTCTCAAAAACTTAATTTTTGAGATGCTCTTAATCATAATTCTGGAAGCAAGAACACCCATTATAAGATTGAAGATAGTACCTACTAATAAGGTGTAACCGAAGGAGTAGATAGAACCGGTAATAGATGTACCGAAGAGGGACATTAAGGGTGAGAAGATTTGTGCTAATAAGCTGTCAGGTGTACCGAAGGCGCCCATAAGCACAATAGAAACGATTACGATTGTAACGTTACCGTCAATGATTGCGCTAAGCGAGTTTTTGTAGCCCGAATCAATAGCGCCGTCAATAGTTTTGCCCTTCTCGAATTCGTCACGGATACGCTCAGCCGCGATTACGTTACAGTCAACACCAACACCGATAGAAAGGATAATACCTGCAATACCGGGGATAGTAAGTGTAAAGCTTTCAAAGCTGGGGAAATAACCCGAAATACAAGCGATAGAGCCTGCAAGCTGACCTAAAAGTGCAAGCGAAGCAACAAAACCGTTAAGGCGGTAGCGGATAATCATAAGTGCGCAAACAAGCGCAAATGCGATAGAACCTGCAATAACCATTACACGAAGTGCATCGTTACCAAGGGTGGGTGAAATAACCTGAAGCTTGCTGTCATCAACGGTTAAGGCAAAGGGAAGCGAGCCTGCGTTAATTTTATCGGCAAGTGCTTCAGCCTCTTCAGCGTTTGCCATACCCGTGATAATTGCCTTACCGTCGGTAATCTGGCTGTTAACGGTTGGGGCCGAAATCATGCTATCATCCATCCAAATGGAAATGGTTTTGTTAAGCTGTTCCTTGGTTGCAGCGGCAAACTTTGTTTTACCGCTTGATTTAAGCTCAAGCTGAACAACATACTGGAACTGACCCTCTGCAACCTCTTGGTAAGCAGGTGTGGCTTTTTGAACATCTGCACCGGTAAGAATTACCTTTTCAGCATCCTCGTCCTTGCAGAATTTCAAAAGCGCGGTTGCGCCAAGCTCCTGCACGGCAGAGGCAGCATCAAAGTCACTTTCGTCAGCGGCCCAAGGGAAGCGAACGATAATTTGGTTGTTGTTTTTGTCAGCGTAAACCTCATAGTCGGTTATGTTTTGGTTTACAAGACGGGTTTCAAGGATAGCCTTTGCTGCGTCAATATCATCATCAGTAATTTTAATGCCTTCCTTGTCGGGTGAAAATACGGCTTCAACACCGCCGCGAATATCAATACCCCAACGGATATCGTCTGCACCCTTAAAATAAACGAGTTCTGTATCGCCGTAATAGTTCTTAACCCCGAAGAAAGCGGTAAAGGTTAACGCTAAAATCAAGGCAGCAACTAAGAAAAACGGCAAAATACCTTTTCTTTTGGACTTCATAATAATCCTCCACTAAAGTGATTTATTTGTTTATTATACTAAATTTAAGAACTAAAGTCAATTGCTTTAATCCTTTAAAAGCTTTTCAAGTGCCGCATATTTTACGGCGGTGCAAAGTATAAGTGAAGCTTTTTCAATTTCAGCCACCGACGGATATGACGGCGCAATTCTTAAATTGCTGTTTTTGGGGTCATTTCCGTAGGGGTAGGTAGCGCCTGCGGGGGTTAAAATCATACCTGCGTTTGCACAAAGCATTTCAACCCTTTTAGCGCAGCCTTCCATAACATCAAGGCTTATAAAGTAGCCACCCTTAGGTCTGGTCCAAGTGGCAATGCCCTTGCCTTCAAGTGTTTCAAGTGCATTAAGCACAGCGTCAAACTTGGGTCTTAAAATTTCGGCGTGCTTTGCCATATGCTCTTTAACTGCTTGAACATTTTCAAAAACACGGGCGTGGCGAAGCTGGTTTAACTTGTCTGGACCGATGGTTTGATATTTCATTCTGCCCTTCAAAAGCTCAACGTTATTGGGGCTACCTGCCTCAACCGCAACACCTGCACCGGGGAAGGTGATTTTTGAAGAGGAGGTAAAAATTAAAGGCAAATCGGGGTTGCCTGCCTTCACACATTCACTGTAAATGTTTAAAAGCTTGTCGCCCTCATCATAAAGGTCGTGAATAACATAGGCGTTATCCCAAAAAATTCTAAAGCCGGGGGCTGCAGGCTTTAAGGCGGCCATGCGGCGTACAACCTCATCCGAATAGGTAATACCAATGGGGTTTGAATATTTAGGCACACACCAAATACCCTTAACCGACGGGTCCTTAACCCATTTTTCAACCTCATCCATATCGGGACCGTTTTCATTTGTAGGAATGGTTATAAGCTCAAACCCAAAATATTCTGTTATGGCAAAGTGCCTGTCGTAACCGGGGGCAGGGCATAAAAACTTACGGTTTTTGCATTCAAACCAAGGCTCACCGCCCATACCGTGTGTCATAGCCTGCGCAATGGTGTCAAACATCATATTAAGTGACGAATTACCGCCAACGATTATTTGATGCTCATCAAGCTCTAAAATTTCGGCAAAAAGCTTTTTAAGCTCAACTAAGCCATCAAGCCCGCCGTAATTGCGGCAGTCAATACCGTCAATGTTTTTAAAGCCGGTGTCGTTTCCGACAAGGTCAAACATTTTTTGGCTTATATCCATATTATCAAAGCCCGGCTTACCGCGCGACATATCAAGCGATAAATGCATTGAGCGAAGCTTTTCGTATTCTGCTTTAACAGTAGCAAACTCTGCTTGAAGCTCAGGCTTTGTCATTTCCAAATAGCTTGGCATAAACTGACTCTCCTTTTATTCGATAACTAATATATAATACTATATAATATAAAATTTTGCAAGAGTTTTTAATTAAGTGAGGTGAATTGGGGTTTATCGCTGCGCGAATGAATGATGAATAATGAAAAATGAATAATTAAGGTGTCGCTCCGCGACAGATGTAAATCGTATGTATTTAGATTGATATAACTCGTAGGGGCGATTGTTGATCGCCCGCCATATATTTGCCAAGTTTTACGGACAATTCGTGAATTGTCCCTACACGATGAGCTCAATTAAATTGGGGTTATCTGTCAAGGCTTCCCCTTGAGGGGAAGCTGGCACCGAAGGTGACTGATGAGGTGTAATTTGCAGTAATTATACGGTTTTCCACCTCATCCGCCTCGTAAACTCGGCACCTTCCCCTCAAGGGGAAGGCTTGCCGATAAACTATAATTTGAAGCGACAAAGCATAAACCCCGTACAAAAGTACGGGGTTTATGCTTTAAGGGGGATGATTATATAAACAGCAAAAATTCAGCAAATTTTAAGCTGTTCACATTCTGCATTGTTATTTGTGTTTTTGGAAATTCTCACCTTGTATTCAATATATTTGTCGTTTTCATATTTTCGGGTTTTGGCATTCAGCCCTGCACTTTGAAGTGTGCCCACAAGCTTTGAAAGGCTGTTATAAAAAATTCGCACATCACTAATGGCATATTTTCTTATTGGCTTTTCGGGTGGCTTTTCTTCTTCCTTTGGGTTTAAAATGTTTTCAATATATTCTTCGCTTTCCTGAAGACTTAGATCATTTGCAATAATATAATTCAGCGCATTTTCACGCTTTTCGCCTTCAAGCCGCAACAGCGCTCTGGCGTGGCGTTCGGTAAGGCGTGCGGTCATAATTCTTTCACGGTGGTCGCCGCTTAACCGCAAAAGTCTTAATTTGTTTGAAAGGGTTGACTGTGCAATTCCAAGGCGGGAGGCAATTTCAAGCTGAGACATACCAAAGGTAATAATAAGGCGGTTTATGGCCTCGGCCTCCTCGAAAAAGGAAAGGTCCTGCCGTTGCAAATTTTCCATTATTGAATATATTGCGGCGGTTTTATCGTCGGTGTTGTGTAATACGCAGGGAATACGGCGCAGCCCTACCATCTTTGCGGCAATATATCGGCGTTCACCCGCAATAATTTCATATTTACCGTCAAGACTTTTTCTGACAGCTAAGGGCTGAATAATTCCGCTTGACTGTATGCTGTCAGCCAACAGCTTTAGCTCATATTCATCAAAGCTTTTTCTCGGCTGGTTTTTGGAAGGCTTTATATCGTTCGGCTTTAGCATTAAAAGCCTCTTATCCCACAAAGTATACATTAAAACACCCCTTTGATTTAAGTATATAAATTTGGTAAAAAAATGTAAAGAAAAACACATCGTTAAAATTCGGCACGATAAAACAAAAAACAGCCCGTTTATAAGGGCTGTTTTGAAATATTTCCACTGTTTCTGGGGTATTTTGGCGGTGTTTGCGATATTTTTTTAAATATTACAAAGGTTCTGGGGTCATTATTCGGAAGCTTTTCGCATATAATTTGCGGTTTTTCCGTTTTTAAAATGCTTATTGCGTTTTTGCAAAGGGCAACCTCCTCCTCGGCAGATGGGCCCTTCATAGCAATAAAACGGCCGCCAACCTTTACAAAGGGGATGCAGTATTCCATTAAAACGGGCATATTTGCCACCGCGCGTGCGCAGGCAATATCATATTTTTCGCGGTAAAGTGGGTTTTTGCCGCCATCCTCGGCGCGACTGTGAATGGCTTCAATGCCCTGAAGGTCACACTTTTCAATTACGTCCTTTAAAAATGTAATACGCTTATTTAAACTGTCAAGCAAGGTTACCTTTAAATCCTCGCGCACAATTTTAAGCACCATACCCGGAAAGCCTGCCCCTGTGCCGACATCAATAATTTTTGCATTTTGGGGTATTTGGTTATGCTTAAAAAATAAAATACAGTCATAAAAATGCTTATATAAAACATCTTCGGGCTCGGTTATGGCGGTAAGATTTATTTTCTCGTTCCATTCCAGTAATAGATTTCCGTAAAGGTTTAATTTTTTTATTTTTTCATCATCTAAGGTGATGCCAAACTCATTACAAAGCGGTACGATTTTTTCAATATTAAAATCAATCATTATTTTCTCCTAAATAAGCTTCTAAGCGGTAAATTGGAAAGCCCTGACTTGAAAAACGCGCTTCATATTCGGTAACAATATTGCCTTCAAAACCACTGTTATGAAGGTCAAAGGTAACGTTTTTTAGTGCAAAGCCCGACTGCGAAAATTCTTCAATTGAAAATTCAAAAAAGTGCATATTATCGGTTTTTTGGTGAATTTCAGCGCCTTTTTTAAGAAGCGCTTTATAAATTTTTAAAAATCTTCTATGGGTTAAGCGGTGAGAGGCATATGCCTTTTTGGGAAACGGGCAGGAAAAATTAAGAAAAATGCGGTCAATTGTATTCGGCGCAATAAAGCGTGGCAAATATTCCGCACTGCCGCCAATAAAATAAAGGTTTTCAATATTTTCCTTTTTTGCGTTTTCACAAGCGCCCACAATAACATTTGCGGCTTTTTCAACGGCAATTAAGTTAATTTCGGGGTGTGTTTTTGCAAATTCGCAGGCAAATTTACCCTTGCCGCAACCTATTTCAAGATAAATTGGGTTATCATTTTTAAAAATACTTTTAAAATCTATATATTCCTTTTCTTCTACCGCCGTATTAAAATTACGGTCGTCAATATTTATGGTAAAAAGATTACCGCCAACCGCCGCTAATCTTTCATTTAAATATTTCTTTTTTCGCATTCGCATAAAATCACCAAAGACAGTATAATATAAAACCCCGTTTTTTTCAAGCAAAAACGGGGTTAAAGGTTAAACTAATTCTTTTATTGTATTTGAAAATTCGCCGGCATTTAGTAAATGTACATTTTCCAAAAGGGTTATGTTCATATCCTCGGCCCGTTTTCTGAAATATGCGGCAGATATTTCATCCTTGCCGTGATTTGTGGATATGAGTACCCTTTTGGCATATTTACCGCCAAAGCGGTTGGCTACGGCATCTAATTTGTAAAGCTCGGCTTCTTCAATGTCGCCACCCTTACAGGAAATAAAAACAGGAACAAGGTTTTTCATAAAAATACAGTCAATTTCATTTTTAGTGTCGCCTGTTTTATTACTGCCCACCTTACCGTCCCAGTCAATAATAACACTGCGCATTAAATCGGTATAGTGTGGCGCGCCGTTATTGTTTTTAAGTGTGGCCGCGGTTTTATAAACCATCATTTCCAATATATTGCCCGATTTTTCCAAAAGCTCCTTGGCGGCGCCGCTTTTGAAAGAAAATTTAATGCTTTGGGCGGTTACATTTAAAGAATCAACAATTTGTCCGTCCTTTAAAAACTGTAAAAATTCAATAAGCCAGTCACTTGTGCGGTCATCACGCTCACTTGCCTTAAATTCAGCAATGCTTATATCGGCAACAAGGTCACGGCCGTCACGGTCAAGCTTTAAGGCACGCTGTAAAAGCTTAACGTTTGTGTTATAATGCTTGTCCCTTTTGAAAACCGACCACAGCGCATCAATTAAAGGTGCGGTATCTTTGTTTAATAAAATTTCATCAGCCGTGTTTTCAACTATCATACCGCCGTGCAGGGTGATTTGTTCATCTACCGAAAGGGAAGCGTTGGTGGACTTTTCGGTTTTTTCACCGCTTTGCCAGGTAATAAGGCGGTTTTGGTTAATGTTAAAGCGCTGTACTGTAATATTTTTAAAGCGTTCTACAATAACACCCATCGCGGTAAGCAAAAGGTCCTCGCCGCCTGTTAAATCAAATGTAATTTGGGTGTCACTTTTAGCGATGTCGCTTAAAATATCCACAAGGTTATATAAATCACCTGTGTCGGTATAAATAAATTCGGTTTTGGTAGAAGGCGATTTCGATTTTATAAAACGAGTATAAATATTTTCACGCTTATCACTTTTATTACCTATAAATATTATTTTATCGGGGTGAAGGGTTAAAGCGCTTGCAATGTTTTCGGTAGGACAGCGGTATAAAAATTCAACTGTGGTCAAGCCTCACACTTCCTATAATTTAATTTTTGTTAAAGCCTGTAAACACAACCTCTGCAACCTTGGTACCGATTTCGTCGGTTATGTGGACTTGGTAGTAACAGGTGGCGCGGCCAAATTTAACACATTCAGCCTTGGCAATAAGTCGTTTGCCCTTTGCAACACCTAAAAACGAAATTGTCGAGCATAATGATACGGTACGCATTACCTCGTGGTTGGTTGCAACTGCGAAGGTAAAGTCAGCAAGCATAAAGGGAACACCGCCCATAACTCCGCCTGCGGCATTTTTGTGGCTGTTATTAATTTCAAGACTGCAAACCGCCCAGTCGTCACCGACTTCATCTATTACCGCGCCGTTTTCGGTTGCAAAACGGTCGGCTTTAAAAATTTCCCTTATTTCATCAATGGTTTTCAATTAAAACACCTCTTAAACTAGCATTGCCAAATTAAATTAAAACATAAAAGAAAACCGAAACAAATTGTAAAACGCTTCCTACCACAACAAAAAGGTGGAAAACTGAATGAATGTATTTTGTTTTCTTCTTAGCGGCAACGGCGTAAAATACCGCGCCGATGGTATAAGCAATACCGCCTGCAAGCAGCCACCAAAAGCCTGCCGCTTCCATAGCATTTAAAAGCGGCTTTAAAACAAAAAGCACGCACCAACCAACTGCAATATAGCAAACGTTTGAAAAAACGCTGTACTTTTTTAAATCAATTGCGTTGAAAACAACACCTAAAATTGCCATTGCCCAAACAAAGCCGCAAAGCCCCCAACCAATAAATGCGTTATATTCACGCAGGTTGCAAAGGGCAATGGGGGTATAGGTGCCTGCTATCAAAATAAAAATAGCGCAGTGGTCAATAATCTGAAAAACCTTTTTGGCAGTTACGGGTATAAGCCCGTGGTAAATGCTTGACATGGTGTAAAGCACCACCATAGAAATGCCGTAAATAAATGCGCCTACAATTTGGTAAGCATCAAAATTTAAAAATGCCTTAATAATGCAAAGGGCGGCCATAATTACACCCAAGCCACCGCCCGAAATGTGTGAAACCATATTAAAAATTTCTTCCCCACGGGTGTAGGGGGGAAGAATTCTGTCCTTAAGCTTTGTTCGCTTCAAAATGTATGCTCCTTTTAGGTGTTGTGCCGTTTTTAAGTAATAAAAAAGCTGTCGAAATGTGTCAAAACGATTAACATAATTTTTTTGCAAAATTATTAACAAACAAAAAGTTTTTCAACTTATTAACACAGTTATCCACCGAAAAATGCCTCTAAAGCCGATTTTTTCGTTTAAAAACACTTTAAAGTGTTAATATTTCGGTGGATAAGTTGGATAACTTTTTAGGTTAACTTGGTTTACATAAAGTGCGAAAATTGTTATTTTTTAATATTACTGAAAAACGAAATGCCTTAAATTTTACCAAGTAATTTGTCCATAATATCGGGTCCGTGCTCTACAAAACGGCCTGTGCTTTCTGCATTTTTTTCGGTTAATGAATCAACACCTGCTATTTCCTTACGGCTGTCGTAAATTAAATAGGGTACTGGCTTTGAGGAATGGGTTTTGGTATTAAGCGGCGTGGGGTGGTCGGGCATAATTAAAATTCTGAAATCATCGCCCGAATTTTCAAGATAATCAAAAATGGTAGCAAATGCGCGCTGTTCAATAAGCTCAATGGATTTTACCTTGTTTTCGGCTTCACCGCGGTGACCGCATTCATCGGGTGCTTCAATATGAAGGTAAACTAAATCGTACCCAACCATAAAGGCATCAACAGCGGCCTTGGCCTTGCCTTCAAAGTTTGTGTCAAGGTAGCCTGTAGAGCCTTCAACCTCGGGTGTTAGCATATCGGCGCAAATGCCAATACCTTTTAAAAGGTCAACCGCGCTTATAACAGCGGCCTTAACGCCGTTCTTTTCGTAAAAGTTTTCTAAAGCGGGCTTTCTTCCTTCGCCCCAAAGCCAAATTGAATTAGCTTCGTTAAGACCTTTTTCGCGGCGCTTAAGGTTTACGGGGTGGTCCTTTAAAATGTCGTAGCTTTTCTTCATTAAATCAATAAGCGGTGCGGCATTTTCACTTTTGCTGAGGTATTCGCCAATAACACGGCCGCTAATGTCGTGAGGGGGTGTCATTTCGCCCAAATCGGTTGTGCCGCCGTCAACAACAAGGCAGTGGCGGTAGCTAACGCCACCGTAAAATTTATAAATTTCGTTACCGAGCTTTTCATCCACGGTTTTAATAATTTCGTGTGCTTCCTTGGTGGAAATATCACCCGCACAATAGTCTACCATGGTTTTATCGTTATAATTAGCTTCACCGGAAAGGGTTACAATATTGCAACGAAGCGCAACATCGGTTTCTTTTAAATTCACACCGATAGAAGCCGCTTCCAAGGGGGAACGGCCTGTATAGCAAACCATTGGGTCATAACCCATAACCGAAAGATTAGCAACATCGCTACCGGGCTTTAAGCCGTTGGCAACGGTTTTACACATACCCACTTCGGAAACCTTTGCCAGTCTGTCCATTAAGGGCTTGTTGGCAAGCTCCATCGGGGTTTTATTACCAAGCGCTGCATACGGCTCATCGGCCATACCGTCGCATAACATAACTAAATATTTCATAAAAGTACCTTCTTTATGTAGTGTAATTGTTATTATTATAACAAAAGCGCATTTTATTGTAAAGAAAAAACACTTTATTTTTTTAGGAATATAAGTTATTATATGTTAAAAGAGGTGATATTAAGTGAAAAATATAGATGCGGAAATTCTTGCCCCGGTTGGTAGCAGTGAAATGCTTATAGCCGCCGTTCGCAGCGGTGCCGATGCAGTATATTTCGGCGCAAAGGATTTTTCGGCAAGACGCAATGCCGAAAATTTTGGTACTTTCGAGCTTCGTGATGCTATAGAATATTGCCATATCCGTGGGGTTAAGGCTTATTTAACGCTTAATATCCTTATAAAAGATGATGAAATGACCGATGCGGTAGAGCTTGCAAAAAACGCCTATAATTTCGGTATTGACGGGGTAATTGTACAGGATCTAGGCCTTGCAGCAATATTACATAAATTATTGCCCAAACTACCGCTTCACGCTTCTACCCAAATGTCAATCCACACCCCTGCGGCATTACCGCTTTTAAAGGAAATGGGCTTTACTCAGGTGGTAGCGGCAAGAGAAATGTCACTTGATGATTTGAAAGAGTTTTGCAGAGTGGCAAACGGACTTGGGCTAATTGTTGAAGTGTTTGTGCACGGCGCTTTGTGTATGTCGGTGTCGGGTCAATGTCTTTTGTCGGCTTATCTTGGCTCACGCAGCGGTAACCGCGGGCTTTGCGCGGGACCCTGCCGTTTACCCTTTAAGGCCGAAAACGGCACAGGGTATGATTTAAGCCTTAAGGATTTATCCCTGGTGGAGCATATATCCGATTTATATAATATTGGTGTTCGTTCCTTTAAAATTGAGGGCAGAATGAAGCGACCCGAATATGTTGCCGCCGCAACAAAGGCCTGCAAAACAGCCCTCTATGACGGCTTTGTGGATTTTACACTTGCCCAAACCCTTCAAAATGTATTTTCACGTTCGGGCTTTACAAGCGGTTATTTAGAAAATAAGCTCGGTCGTGATATGTTTGGTATTCGTACTAAGGAGGATGTTATATCGGCCGATAAGGCTTTCCCCGTTTTGCATGAAATTTACCGAAGCGAGCTTCAGTCGGTAGCGGTGAAGCTAAGCTTTACAGCAAAAACGGGCGAAGCAATTTTCCTTACCTTGAGTGACGGCGAAAATACCGTTTCGGTTAAGGGTAATTTGCCCGATAAGGCGCAAAACAAAGCCGCTGACGAGGAAAGCGTTTTAAAGAATTTAAATAAATTTGGCGGCACACCCTATTACCTCGAAAAACACGAAATTGTTTTGGATGACGGGCTTTTTCTGCGTGCGGGTGAGCTTAACGAGCTAAGGCGAAACGCAGTGGAATTATTATCCCAAAAGCGTGGCGAATGTAAGCGCGAAGGTGTAAATGTTATTTTTGGTAACGACAAGCCGAATGAACAAAGAAATACCGCTTTAAAAACATATATCCGCCTTGAAAATGCTGAACAGTTGCCAAGTGATTTATCGGGTATAGAGGCAGTAATTTTACCGCTTGAAAACGATTTCCCCGTTATAAAAAACGTTAAGACTATTGTGGAAATTCCAAGGGGAATTATAAGCGAAGCCGCAATTATAAAACGGCTTGAGCATTATAAAGCGCTGGGTGTTAATACCACCCTTTGCGGTAATTTGTCGGCTGTTAAAATTGCGAAAGACTGTGGGTTTAAGGTTATGGCCGACACGGGACTTAATGTTTATAACAGCCACTCTGCGAATGCGGTAGCGGCGCTTGGTTGCAAAGCTGCCGTGCTTTCAAACGAAATGCTTTTAACTGATGCTGCGGTTTTAAATTCACCCATAGAAAAGGGTATTGTAAGCTACGGCAACACACCGCTTATGCTGTTTAAAAACTGCCCAATTAAAAATGGCAAAAGCTGCAAGGAATGTGATAAAAAGGGCGTATTGACCGACCGAAAGGGAATAGAGTTTCCTATCAGGTGCCGTATGGGCTACAGCGAGCTTTTGAATTCGGTACCCGTATGGCTTGCTGATAAGCAGTCAGGTATGCGGGGACTTGATTTTCAAATTCTTTATTTCACAAACGAAAGCAAAGAACGTTTAACAGAAGTTATTAACGCATATAAAAATGGATATGAGCCCGATTGTAAATATACAAGGGGTTTGTTTTTCAGGGGTGTTATATAGAGGTATTTTTAAAGGAGCCTTTGATATGTTGCGTGGTAGACAATATTTTAACAATGACATAAAATATGTTTCTCTAACTAAACATAAATGTCCGCATTGTGCAAATGCACTCAAAACCGTAAAGGTTTCAAGGGTTGTAAATTCTAACTCACATGAAGCCAAAGATTTTGACTTCGGTTTGTGGGATATTACGGTTAAAGGTGATGTAAAATTTACCTGGAAGGAATTTGAATGCCCCGAATGTCGTGCCCATTTCACTGTTGATGAATTGAAGAAAATTGAAGGAGTATATGAGGAACCACCGGAAATTGATGAAAAAACTGAGAAAAGGCAGAATATAATTAACCACATAATATTTGTGGTTGTCGGAATTTTGATATTATTGGTCATAGCATATATAAAGCGAATGATACAATAAAGTAAAAATATTGCTATAATAACGCAACATTTTGCGTGAATATGTTAAAAGGTTGCTTATAATTAAAAAAGGAGGGATACGCTATGAATAAAATTTTATACAATTTCATTTTAAACAAAGAGCATCACAAATTCCGCCACAGTGTTGATTGGGATTTGGCACAGGAATATTCAAATAAAGGCTTAAGCCCCATTGAAAGAATGTCCGACCGTTTTACAAGGCTTTGCGGTGAAGAAAAAGCAGTTATTTTAGAAGGTGAACAAATAGTATTTTTGCGCACCGTTTCAAATTTACCCGCAATTTTTACCGACAGCGAATGGGAAGAAATAAAGTCGAAGCACTATATTCACGAATTGGGCTTTATGTCAAATTTATCCCCCAATTATTACGATACCATTGGTGTTGGCTTACTTAAAAAGCGTGAATCGGCTGATGAATACGGCAAAAAAGCAATTGATAATATAATTGCCCTTTCAGATAAATATTTGGAGGAAGCCAAAAAGCAGGGCAGAGAGGACTTAGTTGAAATATTAACTCAGGTACCTCGTTATCCCGCACGCAATTTCCGTGAAGCTTTGCAGTTCTTCCGTATTTTGCACTTCTCACTTTGGCTTGAGGGTAACTACCACAACACCGTTGGCTGTTTTGACAGATATATGTATAAATATTTAAAGGCTGATATGGATAAGGGTGTTTATACCTATGATACTGCCCTTGAGCTTTTGGAAGACTTTTTCTTATCCTTTAATAAGGACAGCGATATTTATGTTGGTGTTCAGCAGGGTGATAACGGTCAAAGCATGATGCTTGGCGGTATTGATAAGGACGGAAATGATGTTTATAACCTATTGTCGGAATTGTGCCTAAAGGCTTCCTGCAATAATAAAATGATAGACCCAAAAATCAATCTGCGTGTTTCAAAAAATACCCCTGCCGACCGCTATACCGAAGCTACAAAGCTTACAAAAGCAGGTCTTGGCTTCCCGCAATATTCTAATGATGATGTGGTTATTCCCGCCCTTGAAAAAATGGGTTATAGCCATAACGATGCGGTAAATTATACCGTTGCGGCTTGTTGGGAATTTATTATACCAAACGTTGGCGCCGATGTTGCAAATATTGCCGCGCTTTCATATCCAAAGGCTGTGGACACTGCATTACATAACAGTCTTGAAAAGGCAAACAGCTATAACGAATTTTTCAATAGTGTTAAGGCTGAAATTGAAAAGGAATGTGACAGCATTTGCAGTAACATAAAGGATTTGTGGTTTATTCCGTCACCCTTTATGAATGTGCTTATGGACTGTGATATTTATAACGGCGGTAAATATAACAACTTTGGTATTCACGGCACAGGCATTGCCACCGCGGCTGACAGCCTTGCCGCAATTAAAAAATATGTTTTTGAAGAACAAAGCGTTTCCAAGGCCGAGCTTCTTGCGGCGGTTGACAGCAACTTTGAAAACACACCCGAATTATTACATAAGCTCCGTTTTGAAGCACCAAAGCTTGGCAATAATGATGACTTTGTCGACAGCATTGCAACCGAATTACTTGACACCTTCGGTAATGCATTAAAGGGTAAAACCAACTGCCGTGGCGGTATTTTCAGGGCAGGTACAGGTAGTGCTATGTATTATTTATGGCACGCTAACGAAATTGGCGCCTCTGCCGACGGCCGAAAAGCAAAGGAACCCTTTGGTACCAACTATTCTGTATCACTTTTTGCAAAGGTTAAGGGTCCTGTATCGGTAATTGCTTCAATGACAAAACAGCATTTTGAAAACGCTATGAACGGCGGACCGTTAACCCTTGAATTCCACCAAAGCATTTTTGCTGATGATGACGGAATTCAAAAGGTTGGTTTACTGGTTAAAAACTTCATTGACCGAGGCGGTCACCAGCTACAGCTTAACACAGTTAACCTTGATAAAATGCTTGATGCCCAAAAGCACCCCGAAAACCACAGACAGTTGGTTGTTCGTATTTGGGGCTGGAGCGCTTACTTTGTTGAGCTTGATAAGGAATATCAGGACCACGTAATTGCAAGACAGGCATATACTGTATAAAGGAGTATTATTATGTTAAACGAATTAAAAGCTAAAAATCCCGAACTGAATATTTATGATGTTAATTCAAGTGAATTTGCAAAATATGGCAGAATAATTGAAGGCTTTGATATCGCTGAAATAGTTGATGAGGCTAAGAAGATTGCAAACCCCGAAAGCGGTTCGGCTTATCTTCCCAGCGTTGAAGCCTTTGAAAAGCTTGATATTGCCGGTAAAATGAAAACCAAATTATTTGGCGAAATGAAAATACAGGTTGGCTATTGCTGGGGTCGTAATAACATTTTCGGTGCTACCGAATGGCACACCTCAAGCGAATTTAACATTGCTGTGACCGATCTTGTAATTATTGTCGGCAATTTGTGGGATGTTAAGGATAACGCGATTGACACATCCTGCTTTAAGGCATTTTATGTGCCTGCAGGTACTGTTTTGGAATGTTATTCTACAACACTTCATTTTTCACCATGCAGTGTAAGTGACGATGGCTTCGGATGGGTTGTTGTACTTCCTAAGGGTACAAATACACCGCTTGAGGGTGAATATGAGGATAAGCTTTTATGGGCTAAAAACAAGTGGTTAATTGCCCATAAGGAAAATACCGCACTTGTTGAAAAGGGTGCAGTTGCCGGTGTTAGCGGTATAAATTATAAAGTTAATTACTAATATGTCCGGTATAATTTTTGATATTAAGGAAATGGCGGTACACGACGGCCCCGGAATAAGAACAACTGTCTTTTTCAAGGGCTGTCCGCTACGCTGCAGGTGGTGCCACAACCCCGAAGGCCTATCCTTTGAACCGCAGCTTATGTATAAGGATGCAAGGTGTATTGGCTGTAAGAGCTGTCAAAGGGAATGTAACCATCCCGAATGTCAGCCTTTCGGCAAATGTATTCACGCTTGCCCCGAAAACTGCCTTGAAATTGCAGGTAAAAGGGTTAGCGCTAAGGACCTTGCTAATGAGCTTAAGGCCTCGGCTGAGGTTTTGGGCGACAGCTTTGGCGGTTTTACCTTTTCGGGCGGCGAGCCACTTGCACAGCCACAATTTCTTTTAGAGCTTATTGAGGAGTTAAAGGGCTATCACCTTTGTATTGAAACCAGCGGCTTTGCTGATAGTAAAGTGTTTGAATCCGTAATAGAAAAGTTGGATTTTATTATTATGGATATTAAGCTTGCTGACAGTAAGGAGCACGAAAAATATACAGGTGTTTCTAATGAGCAAATACTTAAAAATTTTGAATTATTAAAAATAAGCGGAAAGCCCTTTGTAATTCGCACACCGCTTATTCCAAGCATTACCGATACGGAAGAAAATCTTAATGCAATTAAAACGATAATCGGTGACAGCAGTTGGGAAAAGCTGCCCTATAATGCAGCCGCAGGTGCAAAATATAAAATGCTTGGAATGGAATATACTATTTAACCGAACAAAAACGCAGAATTAAATCACCCGACATTTGTTGGGTGATTTTTTGTATATACTCACCAAATTTACTCTACTTTTAATATTAAAGATGTTTACGTTACACTAAAAAAACTGAATTTTTGCGGTTAAGACCTTAAAATTATACCAAGTAAAGAACAATATGTAGTGATATGATAATTGTGTATTATTGTAACCTTATTTAAAGGTGAATATTTTTAAGGAGTTGACATTTTATGAAAAAATTCAGCAAAATTTTAGCAGTTGTTTGTGCAGCGGCTTTGCTTGTGTGCAGTTTGGTTATTCCCACAAGCGCATTTACCGGAAGCACAGTAACGATGCCTTCTAAAATTACTGTTTTGGAGGATTTTGAAGGCGGCCTTACAAAAAACAGCTGGCAAGGTGCCGGCGGCGGTTCAGTTGCTTTAAGTTCGGATTACGGTTACGGTACAGCAGGTAGCAGCTTGCAGTTGACAGTAGGTGGCAGTTGGCCGGGTGCAAAAACAACTACCGGTCGTAATTGGCTTATTACCGATACCGGTATTGCTTTATGGATATATGTGCCCGAAGCTTTAACTGCAAATAAAACTATGTATGTTAAGCTTAATGTAAAAACACCTACAGTTACTAATACAACGGTTTATGAAGGTAAAATTAATACAAATACACTTTCTGTTGGTGAAAATCTTGTGCTTATTCCGTATGAGGACTTTGCACTTTCCAAAACACAGTATGCAACCTTGACTGACCAGGGTGTTTATATTGACCAGTTCGAAATAATATTCACAAGCAATATTGAAGGCACTATTTTTGTTGACCAAATAGCAATTTACCGTGATGACAATGCACCGGTAGAATTTATACCCAGCACCGTTGCTATGCCTGAAAATTATGAAGTTATTGATAATTTTGATATAGCAGGCTCGCTTAGTTGGCAGGCCGATAATTCAACCATTGAATATTCGGGTGAACGCGGATATGGCACATCAGGCAGAAGCATACACGTTGTTCGCAATGAAACAACAGGCGCTTGGACAGGTACAAAAACAAGAGCCTCATTAACTGCTGAGCTTAAGGGTGAGGGAATTACTTTCTGGGCATATAATATGGGTGGAGACCTTACCGATTTTGCGGTTATTTTATATCAAGGAAGCACACAGTACGAAAAGAAGATTACCCTTAAAGCAGGCGAGGGTGTTTACACCATACCTTATTCGGATTTCCAAAAAAATGGTGTTGCAGTTGATGTTACACAAACAGTAAAGCAATTTAAATTTACAAAATCGGCCAAAACATTGAATTACTATATTGATGAGTTTGGCTATTACGGTGTTGTGGCTGAATGTCAGCACACGAACAAGAAGGATGCAAATGTAGTTGGTGCAACCTACTTTACTGCAGGCAAGAAGGACATTGTTTGTGAAGACTGCGGCGAAACAGTTGAAGAGGATGTTGAAATTCCTTGCGACACTGCAGCCCCCGTTATTTACACTAAGGAATACGATACAGCAGCAAACACCTTAACAGTTAGCTGGACCTACAGCAAGGCTTTTGAAGAGGATCTTTTAAAGGCCGGCAAAATTGAATTTAACTATGCTATTGGTACTTATGACAATACAGTAGATGTTTCAACTGCACAGGTTGGCGGTTCGGTAACCTTTGAAGGCTTTAACGCTGAAAGACTTGCCGCAGACCTTAGCTATAACCTTGTTGTTGAAATTGAAGGCATCGATACAGCTAAGCTGGCAACCGATTCTAAAGAAACCGTAAAGGCTTCTGCAGTTGCTAATAATGATAAGCTTAACGCTCTTCTCAGTGCACTTGATGCTGCTACCGGTGAAGCTGCCGTTGTTGCAGGTCAGGTTGATAATACTGACACCTTAGTTTCCAACACAATGAAGGCAGACCTTAAGGCAGGTACCCTTGACCTTCGCTTTGTTGCAAGCCAAGACTTAATTACAAAGCTTAATACCCTTGGTAAAGAAGGCCGCACCGTAACCCTTACCGTTACAATTGGCGAAACCGTTACTAAGGATATTACAATTGATACACTTAAAAAGGTAACAATGGTTAAAATTACAGGTATGTCATTCGAACAGCTTAACAGCACAGTTACCGTAAAGCTTGGCTTTGACTATGAAGGAACTGAAAAAGACTTTACAACCGATGTTGTAGAATTCAACTGCGGCGAAATTATTGCTGATACCGATACTGCTGTTGCAAATGCATTTGAAGCTTTTATGAAATAAGGAGGAATTATAATGAAGTTTGAAGCTCCTGAAATCAACAAGGTTTCCTTTGAAACCGAAAATGTTGCTGCTGAAGGCGTTGGCGGAAACGGTTGGGAAGTAACCGGCAGCGGCGATTTAGACTAATTGGCTTAAAAACGATAACTTCTTTTTGGGGTTGTTATTGTTGGCCAAAACAGTTAAGTGAAAATGAATTAAATTTCAAAAAGTAAAAAGGTAGATACACGGTAAGGTTGCCGTGTATCTACCTTTTTTATACTAAAAACGAATAAAAATAAATGCATAAAAATATTGTACTTTACTCAATACATAAGGAAAAACTCATTTTACGGATAAAAGAAAATCGAGTATCTCTTTCCAACCTTCAAGCTGGTTATAAACACTCGATATGGTCTGAGTGACAGGACAAAAATTTTCGTTGAAAATTTTCCATGCTTGGCGACCCAATGCTTTGCATTCGGTAACCGCCTTCGCACCACCCACCTAAAAAACAGTTCCCCGAACTGTTTTTCTTTACGGTGTGTGCCTTCATAAGCTTCAAGTCCTGTCAGAATAAAAAGAAAAATCAGCCCTAACCTAATGGTTAGAACTGATTTTTGGTCTGAGTGACAGGACAAAAATTTTCGTTGAAAATTTTCCATGCTTGGCGACCCAATGCTTTGCATTCGGTACCCGCCTGCGCACCACCCACCTAAAAAACAGTTCCCCGAACTGTTTTTCTTTACGGTGTGTGCCTTCATAAGCTTCAAGTCCTGTCGGAATAAAAAGAAAAATCAGCCCTAACCCAATGGTTAGAACTGATTTTTGGTCTGAGTGACAGGACAAAAATTTTCGTTGAAAATTTTCCATGCTTGGCGACCCAATGCTTTGCATTCGGTACCCGCCTGCGCACCACCCACCTAAAAAACAGTTC
>SVPF01000041.1 GCA_015066005.1 Oscillospiraceae bacterium | reverse complement strand
TGCCGTAAAGCTGTTCAAACGAAAGACCCGAAATATTAACAATTGTTACCTTTGTAAGCTTTTCTAAGGTAAATTCTTTGGTTTCAAGACCGTCAATTGTTACATAAATCTTGTTTACACGGGCAAGTGAATTATTGTCACTAAGCTTTTTAATAAGCTCAGGGCTGGCAACAAAGCGAATACCCATTGTGCCTGCCTTAATATCGGCTTCAATTGTGTTGGATACAAAGTCGTTTGTATTAATCATTGTTCCGCTTACCACTGTATCGTTATTATCCTTTACAGCATTTAAAAGGTTCGAAAGCTTACTGCCTTCTTCCACCTTATCGGCAGCCTTAAAGGTCTTAGTTGTTGCGGTTTTAAGCTTTGCAGTAGGAATATCGCCGTATTCAGCCGAAAGGCTATAGGTTAAATCGGAGTTTAGTCTGTCAGCGTTAAAGCCTTCAAGGGTTACGCTAAGGTTTTCTGTGCCGTTTACCAAAACGCTCTTCTTATAACCTGCAATTTCATAATTAAAGTAAATCTTTGCACCCTTTGTAATATCAACAATTAAGTCATCGTTGTATTCCCAAGCAATAGTCAGCTTGCCGTCAGCAAAGGTTTCGGTAATGCTGTCAAGTGCTTTATCGGTTGCGGGAAGTGCAATATTTGTTGCAAGAATGTCACCACAAGCACATTTTAAATCCTTAGAACCTTCAACGAAGTATGTCGGCTCAACTTTGATTACACCGTTATAATCATGAGCGCAAAGGGCTTTACCTGTAATAGTCTCATAGGTATTTTCATAATGTGCAACAGCAGCCTCTGCTTCAGTTGTATTATCATCAAGTGATGTAATAAACATATTATCTAAATATGCATAGTTACTAAAGTTAATTATTGAAAAATCACCAGCTGCAGGAACAAGACTTTCATCAATTTCAGCAGAAACTGCAAATAATGTTGAAGCGTCGCCCCTCTTCCACATATAAACGGTTACTGTACCTTCGTAGTAAACAATGCGTACACTGTAAAATACAGCTTCAGGCTTCTCGTTTACGTTACAAGATGTAAGATCCTTGGCAACCTGTTCAGGATAAGCCAATGCGCCTTTAGTAATATAGCCGCTTTCGGTTTCTAATGTGGTCATATTGCCGTTTGCACCTGATTGCTGAATAACAATACCGTCTTTTAATTCAATAGAAGTATTATTATTATTTGCAGAACAGAATGTAACAGCAATCATATTCTTTCTGGATGAATAAGGGCGTACATAATTGGTTACGGTGTCACCTTCGGTTGTAACAACGCCGTTTGTAACACTGGTGTCATCAATATGGAAAGCGAAAGAGGTTCTGCCGCCCCATGTTCTACCTGGGGTATAATCAAAGCCCCAAACAAAGTTTTCAACACCGCCTGTGGGCAGGTATCCCTTTGTTGCAAGCAATCTATCAGCAATACCGTTTTGATTTAACTGAACAGCATCACTATTATTATGATAAATAGACTCAAAGTTAACAGAATTCCAATCACCTGTAGATGAATCCTTCTGATAAATTGTGTTTGATGCCCACCAATCGTAGTTGTAGACACTTGCTTTACCCGATTCGTAATTTCCGCTTTTAACCGACATATTGGTTAAGAACATATTACCTCCGCTTCCACTGTTGTTAGCAACAGCAATGTCACCGCTGGGTGTATACTTGTTAAAAGCTGTACGATGTAATATAACAGTCCATTCTTTAGCAGTTGAAACTTTGCCGGTTTCCCAAACGGTAATTGTTAATTCACGACCAACCAACTTAATATTTATTGTAATGTCCTTAAAAATGGTATTAGAACCACTTACTCTCGTAAAGTCTGATAAATTAAAATAGTAGCCTTCTTTGGGAATATAAGCATTAACATCATCGATTTTTTCAACGGTATAATCGATAGGTCTTATACCATTATCACTAGTATATAAAGGCACTAAAGACAGGGGCTTCTGACAACTGCCTGAAAAATTACTACCGCAAAGACTAACACCAAGCACATTCTTACTTGAAGTTGGCGTGGTAGAAATAGTACTGTTTTCACCAACGTGGAAATAGAAGGTCATATATGCCGTATTAGCGCTTGTATTGTGACCGCTTTTAAGATCAAACTGCCATTCAAAGTTAGTAAGGTCATTATTACTGACACCATTATATTCAAGTAAAGATGAAGTTTTTTTATTCGCCCCAAGAAATAAACCGTCTTTTCTTGAACTGCCTATCCATGCGCCGCCGTCAAGCCAAAATTTTTTTGTAACTGTGTTAATTTGATTGTTCGCATCTGTAGCATCTAAATTGTACTTTGAACTATCAAATATTGTTGTGTTAAATGCATAGTCTGAAAATTCAACCGTGTCGGCTGATACGCTGAATGCAGGGATTACAACAACCACGCACAGCAAAAGTGCTAGGGAAAGAATAATGCTTAATGTTTTTTTCATTTTTTCTTATTCTCCTTTAAATTTAGTTATTTGTAAGGCTTATATCGTCAACATCAATTATACAAGCGTTTGAACCGATAACGGTATAACCCTTATAGAAGGTTTTGTCTTTATCAGTTGTGGTGAGGTATTTTGCACCGTCAACGTATAAAGTATAGGTATAACCCTTGGAAATAACCTTTACGTCGTGCCATTTGCCATCCGGACGGACACCAAAAGCACGGTTATCCGACGGCTGCAGAGCGCCGCTGCGGTTTTTACCTGTGGTAGCAATTAGGTTATTAATACCAAGAACTTTGGAAGTATCCTTAAGTGAAACACTTGTACCACGGGCAAGAATATTAATCCAAACGGTGTCCCACTTAATATTTGCGGGTGAGGAATGAATACCGATAATGGTTGAGCAGAAGTTTTCGTTAGTATTGGATTTAACACGAAGCTTAAAGTTAAGTTCAAAATCCATAGCGTTTGAAGGACCGAAGTTAAACAACAAATTACCGTTGCCTACAACATTTGCAGTACCGTCTTCCTTAGTGCTAAAATCAGGATAAGCCCTTAAGAACTTGTTGCCGTTTTCCTCAGCCATTATTGCGGTTTTTTCTTTATCATAATAGGTAAATTTAATACCGTTAAGACTTGAAGCTTCAAAATCGTTTTTATAAAGTACGCCTGTGGGCACTTCCTCAGTATAGCTTAAATCGTAATGGGGTGTACCATAAATGCGAATGTTGTCAATATCAAGGTCAACACCCTGCGTTCTAAGACCAAAGCCGCCAAAGCTACTAAGCTCGTATTCATCAACGCCTTCGACAATCTTTTTACCATCGATGTATGCGGTGTATTTTGAATCCTCACAAACAAGGGATACCTTGTGCCATTCAAGTATTGGAACACCGCACGCTTTGTCGTGACAGGGGTTAGTTGAAGTGGAGTTTTCCGCTGCGGGTCCGCTTCGGCCAATTTCAAAAACGTCGCTGCCGTCCTGTGCGCAAAGTAAGGTGCCTTTTGTAAAGAACCTCGCCTGAGAAGAATAAGAGCCGTCCACACGTCCCCTAAGTATTATGTTATGCCAGTTTGCATTAATATTTTTAGTGATGCGCACGTTCACATTTAAAGTGAAGTTTTTAATATTTGTGGGACCAAAGCTGATGTTAACGTCACCGTTTGAGGAATTTGTTGCTGAAGGTACGTAATCAATATGGTAATATTTATTGTTGCCTTCAGTAACTACACTGTAATTCAGGCCCTGATTAACGGTAAGTCTTTGGTCGTCACCCTCGTTTTCAAAGTCGTTTTCATAAACAAGACCCGTTTCGGTTTGAACAGGCTCGTCGGCAACCTTAACATCAATATCACTGTCAAGGGTTTTAACCTTCATATTTTTATAACCCGCCTGGTTACCGCCTTGAATAACAGCGAAGTCACCGCTTGGGGCAAGACTTAACTGTCTTTCCGAAACAGTAAATGTCTTAGTAAGCTCTATGCTTCCCTGCGTTACGGTAAGGGTAATTTTTGTACCTACCATTTTAATGGTTACAGTCATCCATTTTGTAAGGTCTATATTGCCAAGCTCTAGATATGTGTTAGGGTCACCGTGTTTACGCTTACCTGTGGTTTCATCCGTAGGATAATCACCCAAAGGTCGTGGTTTACCCATCATATTTGCATCTGTAGAACTGTAAACCGGAATTTGCATACAAATTGAATGAGGCATTGCATAATCGGTAGCGCCCTTATTAGCTGTACCGGCATAGCTCCAATCCTTACCCCAAAGCATCAACGAGAAAGCGTAATCACGTTCCCAAAAAGCATTGGTGCCTGTAACCTTGCTATTATCATTAACATGAAAAACAAATGCTGAACGGGTGTCTTTTCCATTACCGAGGTAATCAAACGACCATTCAAAATCCGAAACGGAAGAAGTATCGGCCTTGTTTCTTTCAAGGATTTGATTACTGGTCTTCCAAGAACTCATATAAATACGGTCTTGATTAGCCGTTATTGAACTGATACGGCCGTTACCGAGCCACAGGTTACCGTCAGTGCTGTCGGTGATATCAGAATTTATATGATTTGGTGCAGGGTATTCATTGGAATTGAATATTTCACGAGGTGTGCTGATATTCATATCCTTAATTCTGTAGTTGCTCGTATTAGCGCCGCTAATAATGGCGAAATCGCCGTCCTTATATTTATTGTAAACGCTGCGATACATATTTGCAGTCATTTCACGGTAGGTAGCCTTTTTATTATTTGACTGCCAAACTGCAATGGTGATTTGCTGACCTTGCATAGTAATTCGAACAGTCAGATATTTATTTGTGACGATAGCCTTTTGAGCAGAATCATCATCAAGCTTTATATAGCTGTTATCCTTAATTTGCCAAGGTGATTTACTTGAGTCATAATCATAAGGACGCATATAGCCAAGCTGGCTACTAAGTCCATTACCACCGTATTCAAGTACTAAAGCATTTGAAACGGCGCAGTTTTTGGTCATATCAACCTCGGTGCCGTAAATGGTAACTGCAAACAAATTGTTTCTGTTTTTATAAGAAGAAATGTTAGCGTCATCACCAACGTGGAACACAAACGAAGTATTAATTGTTGCTGTATTATCAGCAATAATCTGGAACTGCCATTCAAAATCATCAACGTTTGTAACGCTTGCATTATTTCTGCTTAAAATTTTAGAGGTTTCGCCATCCTTACCCATATAAAGACCATCTTGCGCCTTAACGTTGGCGCTGCGCCAGGAATTACCGCCCAGCCAATAACCTGCATCTTTATCGGTTTTAATTGCGGAATTAACCTGTGTAGTAGCGCTGTCGGAGGTGACGTAAGCGTTACTGTCAAAAATGGTTATCAGCTTATCGTCAGGGTCGGAGGTAACCACTGCAGATGAAGCAGCTTGAATACTGTTAAGATTAACGCTTATACAAGTAACCGTCAAAACAATAGCAAGTGCCACGCTTAAAAGCTTTTTCATTTTGGTTTACCTCCTTTAGATTTTTTTCTTAAAACTACAAAGCCGACTAATGCACCGGCGGCAGCTATAACTGCAATAGCCAGTGCTATCCAAGTGTATGCCGAAATTGTAAACGGATCAATAAAATCAATAGCCAAATTTACAGGCTTCTTTTCCTGACCGAGTGTTGTAAGGTCGATTCTTAGAAGACCTGTATCGGGAGCGTCAAGTTCCTCATTTTCACCTGGGTCGCCCGCCCATGCAGGACGTTCATTTGCGACGGGCTCCGGCAAGGATTTTCCGTAATGTCTTGTAATAACAATGTCATCAATATCAATTGCTGCAAAATATGAATAAAAGCCGAAGCCACCGCTTTCACCGTAATTACTATCAACTTGATCAAACAGCTTATCGCCGTTTACGTAAACGATAATGCGTTCGCCGCGGGTGCTTATCTGCACATTGGTCCAAAGACCGATACTCATTCCAAAATTGTCATAATCGGAAATTGAAGTAAGGGTGTTACCGTCTGCAAAACGGTCAGCATAAACAAGCGATGTTTGGTAGCTTGTAAAACGCACCTTATATGATACAGTATTATATGCAGGAATGTGTGGGCTTCTAAAGAATGGTGAAATTCTCGAATTGTTATTAGTCATTGTCGTTGCTCTGATACGGAAGCTTAAATCAAAGTCGCGTTGTTCCTGCGGACCGTATGCAAAATGTATTCTATTGTTTGAAGTATCGGAATTACAACGAAGATATTTTCCGTCATTTTCCTGAAGAATTTGTAAATTGCCGTATTCAATAACAAAGGTATCATCAAGCTTACCGCTTTCAAAATCGTTTTTATAAACAACCTCGCTTGAGGCTGCGGCAGAGGTCGTCAGCGGCAAGGCCGAAAAAACCATAAATAATGCCAAAAGCATTGCTAAAAATTTAAACTTTTTCAATTTTCCTCAGCCTCCTTTTCCAAAGAAGGCACTGCTTCATTTTTAAGTTTTTTAATTTCCTTAAAAAGTGCAATTGAAACCATAACAGTGCTTACAGCCAAGGCGGCAATAAATAAAAGCATAGCAATTGCGAACAAACTGTTAATTGTCATATTTTATTGCCTCCTTATTTTAATAATGTATCGCAGGTGATTTTACCGTCTTTACAAACGGTAACGTCACCGCAGTCAGAATAAACTAAAAGTACCGACCCGTCGGTTGCAAGGTTTTTGTTTGCTTGGTCATTAACCGAAATCAAACATTCGCTGTTTTTGCCAAGCACAGAAACTGTTTGCAATGTAAACAAAGCTGAATCACATTTAATAAAGCCCTTTGAAGCAGTTATATTATCAAATAAAACATTTTTAATATAGGTTGAATTAGTGTTTTTAAGCTCAATTGCATATTCACATTCGGTTGCATTGAAGCTGATGCTTTCAACCGATACAACGCCGCCTAAGCTGATGGGAACAAGCTTTGAACCGCGTGATTTTCCAATTGTTGCGGAACGGATAACCACTGAAAGCGCATTTTTAATTTCAATCGCTTTATAAGAAAAATTCTCAAAGGTTACAGCTTCAATAGTGGTACAAAAAGCACCCTTATCTTTATTGCTTAAAAAGCCTGTGCCGACGTTTTTAAAGCCTACTCCCCTTATCATAGAGCCATTTGTAAGGCCGTTATCTAAAATAGCAACCCTTTCGCCCGATTTTTCGTTACCGCTGATTGATTTTTCAGAAAATTCAATAGTTAAATCTTCAACAACGGCGTTACCGCTAACAGATATAGCATTTTGCTTTGCGCTGGAACGAATAACAGTTTTTGCCGCGCCGCAGCCTTTAATGGACTTGTCGTTAATATCAATTGTTTCCCTAATATCATAAGTGCCTACAGGGACGTAAATTGAAGCGTTGGTCTGCAAAGCCTTTTTAAAGGCGGAGGTGTCATCCTTACCGTCGTTTGGGACAGCGCCGTAGGAAGTTACCTGCGCATAGCCGCTTTGCTTATCAATATCAGTACCAAGCACTACGACTGCCGGTATATCTTTATTACTGAAAAGCATAACATTGGGGAGAATAATTACTGCCGCGATTATTGAACCAATAAGTAAAACAATTTGAATTATATTAACAATTAAAAGTAATTTTACCTTTTTCATTCTGCGACACCTCCCACCTTAGTAAGCTTAAAGCTGCCACGTGTCGGCAAGGAATTCCAAAAATCAAATTCGTTGTTGTGGTAACTATAAAAGGCATAATTTTCATAAGAAATTTTATAATCGCCCTTAGCATTTTTATCTCGTTCAAAAACAACGAAGGTTTTTGACTGCGGTGTTTTAAGACCGCGGTTTTCAAGACCGCCAAGCTCAGCCATAAGGTCTTCACGAATGGCAATCAAGGTGTCGTGTGGTTGGTTAACACCGCGAAGATTTATGTTGCCGATTTTTATAACGTCACCGTTTTGGCTGTCGCCCATTCTGATAAGGCTTGTGTTATAACATCTGATAAAGTTGAGAATGTGTGTTAAGTTGCCAAAATATCCGCTTGAATTTTCAGCGAAAACAAAGCCCATATCATTTTGACTTATAGTCCATCCCTCAAAGTGAATTGAACTGATATTAAAGTTTTTAACGTTACGTAATATAAGACCGTAAAGTGCTACCGAATGTTCAATATTAATTTGATTAAGCACAGGACCGTATTCACTACCTTCAAGTGCAAAACCGGCATTTAAAAGCTTGTAATAGTTACCGTCGTTAAGGTAAAAATTGCTGTAGGTATTGCCCTTACGGTTTTCACACTGCATATCAACGCCGCGATAGCAAAATTGCGCAATCTCTATCGTGTCAAATAAAACACCGTTACAGCTCGAATCCTTCGGGCAATAAATTGCAGTGCCGACATAATTGAAATGCAAATTACTAAGAACCGAGCCGGCTTCAAGACCGCGAGCATTATCACCAATTTGAATACCAACACGCTCGCCCTGTTTTTCGTCAGCCGCAATATCAGTGTTTTGATAGATAAAGGCAATGTCAGAAACATTTGATTTACCTTTAATTATCATAATCGGTTTTGATTTATCGTCAAAATCGCCGCGTATAAAGGTAACACCAGAGGTCAAACCAAAAACAGATGCATCTTCAACAACAATTGTGTCGGAAACGACAAAACGACCATCGGGAACATAAACGTTCTTCCCTGTTGCAAGCGCTGATTTAAACGCCTGATAGTCATCCTTATTATCGTTAGGTGTTGCGCCGAAATCCTCAACGCTTACAAAACCGTCGTCAATACCCGTAACGTCATCAGCTAGTAAGGTTAACGGAACCAGAGCACATAGCAACAAAGCCAAACAAAGCACAACTGTTAAAAGTCTTTTATTTAGGAAGTTTTTAATTAACATTATTCGCATACCTCCCTACCCGATTTTTTGACCAACAACAAGATTAATGTCACGGCCATTTATTTTCGCTTGACTGTACTGCGCTTTTAAAGCCTCAGGCGCTTCTACGTAAAGGCGGTCAATCATAACGTCAAAGGTGTTAACATATCCCGGCTTGCGCATAATTAAGCATTGTTCGCTGTTAGGCTCAACCTTAACGTCATTTGAATAAATATTGAAGTTTTCAACGTGAAGATTACCCAAGCAGTCGAAAGCATAGCCACGGTACATATTATCACCTAAACGGACAAAGGACTGCAACTTGCCAACGGGTGCGCAGTTATAAAAGTTTAAACTGCCTAAAAGCACGTTAGAATGTTCAACGTAAAGAAACGCTGTATTATCTTTAGTAAGCTCAACGTCAATAAAGTTAATGGATGATGCGGTTAATGCTTCACTGTATGCAAATCTGACAGGAGTCTTTAGCTTACTGTTTTCAACTGTAAGGTTTGTAATGTCACACTCGGTTTCAAGCTTTTGCAGATAAAAGCCTGCGTTTGCTTCTTTACCATTAGTAGATATATATATATTCCTATATATATTACCTGTACGTGTCTCGTTTGCCATATCAAAGCCGCGGTAGGTAAAATCGGTTACCGATACAGATTCATAGGTAACTGAAAAAGAAACCGCTTCCATTTTAAATTTGTCAATGTCAGACAGGGGTGAATATACACCCGTGCCGACATTTTCAATTTTAACGTTGGTAATGGAAGTACCACGCTTAAGGGTTTTTTCCATCTGACCGGTATAAATACCAACACGTTCACCTGCAAGCTCTTTACCTGTAATGCAGCTGTCATCATAACGGATTGTTATATCTCGAATAACACAGCGTCCGCCTGCTTCAATAATAGGTTCGCGGTCAGTTTCGGTTTTACAGATAATAACGCTTTTTTCAGCGCCACAGCCTATAAGCGATGAATCTAAAAGCTCAATAGTCTGAGTAATCTCAAATTCACCGGCAGGAATATAAATTGCTTTTTGCTTTTGTCCCATTGCTACAAAAGCAGCGGTATCATCCTTGCCGTCGTTGGCGACGGCACCGAAGGAACAAACGTTATATGCCGCAGGATTTTGACCAACTGATTGAAAAACAGTATATGCATTAACACCGACTGTAAAAATCAGAACAACCAGTACAAAAGCGAGTACTTTATTTAACTTTTTCATTATCGGCCTCCTATAAATTTTAAGAAGTGCTGAAATTATTTTTTAAGAAAATCCGACATAGACTTTTCATGTTCATTAATCGCCGAATTAAGCACAGGAGTATATTTTTGTACTGTAGAAGCCCAAGACTTATTGTACCAAAAAACGTCCTTTTGGAAAACACTTCTGTCAGCAGTGCCCCAGGTTGTGCCCATGCCATCGTCCATTGATATAATGAATTCAAACTTAGACGGGTCATTCATTTCGTCGTAGATCGCATGATCTTCCTCGTCCCAACCTACTAGAATTTCGTCGCGTTTCTTTTGAGCTTCAATAACAACAGGGTCAATTTTACCGCTGCACAAACGCCAGATCGCCATAAACGCTACAGCTTCGTTGGGGTTTTTAGCACCTTGTGCAAGCCATGCGCCAAAACCAGTAGCAGGGGCGTAGTATTTGTCAGCGTTATCCCATTTGGGCGAAGGCGCAAAATCAACATCACCTGCAAGTAATTCGGACTGCATGTGGTTGCCGCCATAATTTTGGGTGTAAACAAGCATTGAAACCTTGCCTTCTTTAAACAAATCCCAAGTGTGTGTACCAACAGGACGAACTTTTTCTTCAAAGCCAAGGCGTGTAGAATAGTTAAACCAATCGGCAAGCTTTGGACTTGAAAGGTTATTTGAATATGAACCGTCGGAATTAAGCTTTACATAGGTCTCACCTGTAACAACATGCATATCATATTCATAAGCAACGCCGTATTTTGAAACGGTACCTGTTGTGTCCTTAACGGTTAAAAGCTTAGCATATTCTTCAAGCTTTGACCAAGTCCATTCACCATCATAATAAAGCTCACGAGGAGTTTTAAGGCCAAGCTCTTTAAAATCGTTTACCCAATACCATGTCATACCGTTATTAACAAATGTATTGAAGTAACGGTAAACCTCACCGTTGATGCGGAATTTGTCGTTAACTTCTTTAATTCCTTCAAAAACGGGCTCGCTAAAATCCATATAAGGCTCCCACGGTTGAGCAATACCCTTAAGAGCGAAATTGGGATAATCGCGCTCACGAATCGCAATCATGTCCGGTGAATTACCTGAAAGTACAAGTTGTGCAGCTTTAATATCGATTTCGGTATTGATAGTTCTAATGTATTCAATACTTACGCCGTATTCTTGCTTAAGCTTTTCATTAATGGTATACATATATGCTGAGGGGGTTGTTAAATTTGAAGGATCATCCCAAGTGAGATAATAAACCTTGTCGGAATCAATTTTTAAATCTGGTAATTTAATAGTAGATTCTTTAACAAAGCCATCACTATCGGTATTTCCCTTTTTGTTGCTGCCACAGCCTGCAACGGTAAGAACCAACACAATTGCCATAGTAATTGCGAAAAGTTTTTTAAGAATGTTCATAATTAGCACCTCTTGTTTTTATTAATATTCATAACCCTCAAGCGTACCAAGGTCAATTAAGCAAATTGTACGCTTGCCGGTGTGTATGCTGTCAAAGCTGACATAACGTCCGCTGGGGTCAAACCTTGCGTGTAAATCACAACGGTAGTCCATATCTTTTTCAGTATTTTTGTATGACAAGTACTTACCCAAAATTGTATCCGTGTTTGTTTTTGTGTCAATAAAATGAAGCCATCTGTAGCCGTCGGTATCGGGATAACCGTCACCCATAATATAACGACGGTTGGGCGAATAAAGACAATGAATGTCTTTTTTGGGATTTGGTTCGGGTAATTTTTCAGCCTTATCTGTTTTATCAGTAAATAACCATAAGCCATCCTGACGGTTGTTAATATCAAATCCACTGAAAATTAAAAGCTGGTCATCATTCTTCCAATGGTAGTGTGAATGGAAGCCCCAAGGCGACATTTCAAAAATATTACCATCAAGATCAGCGGTTAAAAGCTGTGTGCGCCACATTGGTGCTTCAGATGTTCTGAAATTGCGGAAAAGCATTGCAAAACGGTTTGCCGAAGGATTAAAGTTAATGTGATTAACAAGCAGCTTACCGTTTGAATAAGTATCATTAAAATAAGCATCGCGCAATTTAACATAATCCAGTATTTGCTTAACCTCGCCCGTTTCGGTATCCATTAAGAAAACACCATCTTCTTTGGGGGCTTTATCATTAATATACGGGTCAACAATACCTGCATACCCGTAGCCCGCGCGAAAATCATAAATACGGGAAAAATTAATACACAAGGCTTTTGTGCAATCGGCCGATAGATTTGCAAAAGCCAAAGGAAGTAAACGTGTTTCGCCCGTTCTAATGTTTTTAATGCAGGTTTTATACGCTCCACTGTCACGAACGTTGTAAATTATGTGGTCATCATCCTTGAACCACTGAAGTAATGTTCCCTGCTGAAAATTCCAAGCGTTTGTTTCAGCGTATTTTATAAATTCGCCTGTTTGTAAATCAATTGCGCCAAGCTCACAAATATCATTTTCAGTTGGAAGCCTGTCCTCAAACGGCGCTTTGTGACAAAGGTGATACCTGCCGGTTGAATCAAACGGTTGAAGATCATAATAGCCAAAAAAATAATGGCCGTCATCATTAGGTGTAATTACTTTGGCGTTAATGCTGTTTTCTTCAATTGCTCGAGGTTTTATAAAATTTACATTTTCCATACTTTTCCTCCCGCTAAATACAACTAAAAAATCACAAGTAATACTACTCAAAATAATAGGTTTGTACAAAAGTATAAAAGAAAACAATATTATGCATAATACAATTATATAATATATGCAATATTTAAACAATAGCATCTACTATTGAAAAGTTGACAAATAATACTTTTTTAATTCAAAAGTATGGACTTGTAATTTGGTTTTTTATATAATTAAAAACACAAATATTGCAAAAGCAACGGCTTAAGGAGAATAAAAACAATGGATTCAATAAAAATTCGTTCCGGTTTTATTCGTCATAGTTGGCCCGAAAAGGCCGGTTTGAAAATAGACAGACCCAATGGTATTGATGAATATTTATTTTTACATTTTTGGACTCCTGTTCAAATTGAACTAAATGGACAGGTTATAACCACTCAACCGAACGCGTGTATAATTATTCACCGTAACACACCACAGCTTTACTATTGGAAAGAGCCACTAACACATGACTGGTTCAGAATGATTGGTGATGTTCCCTCTTTTTTAGAAAAATATGGCCTTAAAACAAATACCATATACTACCCTAAAAACTTTAGCTTCATTACCTCACTTACACGCAAATTAGAGCTTGAATACACGGTTGAGAGCTTATATAGTGATGAGCTTTGTGAATGTTATTTAAAAAATTTATTTATACAGCTTGCTCGCGAGCTTTCACCAAACCAAAACCAATTTAAGGTATTAAATACTCAAACCAAAAATACACTTAAAAAGCTAAGATACCAATTATCCTTGGAATATGATAAGAAATGGACGATTTCTTCAATGGCGGAATTCGTTAATTTTTCACCTTCATATTTACATGCAACATACAAAAATTATTATGGTGTTTCCCCTATTCAAGATTTAATAACAATCCGTATGCAACAAGCAACCATACTATTGAGCGACAATAAAATTTCCGTAAACGAGATTGCTGAAAAGCTCGGTTATCCTAATACTCAACAATTTATTAGACAGTTTACAAAATCTATTGGTATTTCACCTCTTAAATACCGCAAATCAGCTTCAAAAATAAATATATAAAAACAAAAAAGAATTCACAAAAATGTGAATTCTTTTTTACTTTATCGATCTTTTACTGCGGAAAAATCAGGCTCGCCAAAAAGCTTTACATACTCATCACAAAGGTTACAAGCAAATGAAGAAAAGGTTTCAAAGCCTAAATCATCATAAAAATCAAAATCAGCTTTTATTTGTTCGTTATTTGGTGTAAACGGAACAAGGGTATTGCCTGCACGTCTGTAATAAATTGAATTATCGTACCAATATTCAAGTACTTTAGAATTTTCCTTGCCGAAGAACTTTATAATATCCTTTACAAGCTGTAGGTATTCACCCTCAAAGGCAAAGCTTTCAGGCTTGATATATCTCTCAAAGGGTGCATATTCTACAAAAACGCCTTCAGCAGGTTTTACATCCTCGGGAATAGCAACACCGTCATAGTATGCAAGATAGCAAACCTTTGCATCGGGTATTTCCTTGCGAAGCTCGGTTACGATTTCATTCATAAGTGTTAACTGATGATGCGCAAAGGAATGCTTTTTACATTCTTCACAATGGCAGGAAAGACGCATTGCATCATCAAGCCAAAAATAATATTCATGGCTGCTTCCGTAAAGCTCCTTTGCAAGTTTAACAGCATTTTTACAAATAATTTTACGGGCTTCAGTATTTGAAAAACAAAAATTACCCCAAGCCGTACGATTGCCCTTATCATCAACGCGAAAATATTCAGGATGCTCTTCAAATAAATCACGGGGCAATAAATAGCTTAAGGCATGAAATTCATAACCTATTTCAATACCTTTTGAAGTCACTTCATCAATTTTAGCACGAAATTCAGGGTCCTTAAGCGTATTAAGAAGGTTTTTAAGTGTTTCGTGCGCGCTCATACCACCAATTGGGTGCATACTTAATCTATCAAGCTTCAATTCCTCTGCCAAAGAAATCCAACGGTCAGTCAGCTCGTGTGGATGAATTATAAGCTCCATTTTATTTGTTTTTTTCATAATACACCTCAGTAGAATTATTTACCAATGTTATTATAATGGTTATCGATAGTCGAAATAGTGTAAATCCGCACTATTTCGACATTGTATATTCATTATAAAAAACAAATATTAAAAACGCAACTTAAATTTCTACTGAAAATTTTGCAAAAACTACTTTTTAATATTTAGTAAATGAGCTATACCGGGTATTGATTCGCCTTGAAGTGATGATGTTGGAGAAAGTAATGCACCTGTAGAAACAAATAAAATATTTTCAAACTGATTTTCTTCAAACCGATGCATTACGAAAGATGCTAAAACTGAAGCCGAACAGCCGCATCCCGAACCACCGGCGTGAACATCCTGTTTATCTACACTGAAAATAATATTGCCGCAGTCAGCGTGACGGCAACGAAGGTTATAGCCTTCTTTATCCATAAGCTCGTATAACAGTTCGGTTCCCACACGACCAAGGTCGCCGGTATAAACAATATCATATTCTTCAGGCGAGGTTTTTGTATCCTTAAAAAACTGACTAATAGTAGAGGCTGCAGCAGGGGAAAATGTCAAGAGAACACCATAAAATTCTTATTTAAAGCCTTAAAAAAGTGTATGGGTGCTGCTATGGGGAGGTTGATATAATGACACCATAAATAACTGTTGTCAAAGGATTTTCAATG
>SVPF01000040.1 GCA_015066005.1 Oscillospiraceae bacterium | reverse complement strand
TATGGTCTGGGCATACCTCCCCTTCAATTATTTCTACACCTTTCCATTCGCAGAGCTTTCGCAATATTTCTCGTATCTCTAACCGTTTATCTGCGTAAAAAACTTTTCGCCTGTACTTTGGCGCAAATTCTTCGTGTATAATTGTAAATATAGCAAAAGTATGCTATAATACAATAAGAGGTGAAAAGATATGGCAAACAACACATTGGAGCGTATTAAGAAAAAGCACGAGGAAGAACGAGCAAATTATTACAAACCCGAAACAGTTAAAAGGGTCGCCATCTATGCTCGGCAGAGTGTAAACAAGACCGACAGTATCAGTATTGACGTGCAGTTGAAAGATTGTAAGGCAAAATTAAAACCCGACGAGCCATACAAGGAATATTGCGACAGAGGTTATAGCGGTAAAAATACCGACCGTCCTGCATTCCAAGAAATGATGCAAGATTTAAGGGCGGGTAAAATATATAAGATTATCGTTTACAAGTTGGACCGTTGCACTCGTTCGGTTTTAGACTTCTATCAACTGTTAGGGGTATTAGACGACTTCCATTGTGATTTTGTATCGGTAAAGGAAAACGAGATTGATACCACCTCCCCCACAAGCAAAGCAATGGCGGCTATGACTGCGATTTTTGCCCAACTTGAACGAGATACCATAATTCTCCGTATTACCGATAACTACTATTCAAGAATTGAACGAGACGGACGGTGGCCTGGCGGTCCTGCTCCTTATGGTTTCTTTGTCAACAAGAATGTTGAACCCCATATTATTCAATACGACGACCACGAGATTGAAGCAGTTAAAATTATGTATAACAAGTATTTTAACGATAACAATATATCTCTTGTTCGCATTGGTCGTATTCTTGAAGAACAAGGGTTTAAGGGCAGAAAGGGCAAAAATTTCCGCACTACCGCTATTTTGAATGTATTGCGGAATCCGATTTATGTAAAAGCAGACTCCACCCTCTATTACTATTTTCAATCGTTGGGTGTTACAATGCTAAACCCTATTGAAGATTGGACAGGAGAACGGAGCGCACACATTATCTGCAATCAGCAAGGCAAGAAATACACCGCTGACAATTTCCAAAACTGCTATGTGTACTTAACTAATGTCAAGGGCTTCATTGAAAGCAGTCAATATATTCAAATACAAAACCGACTTAAACAAAACAAGCAAATGGCAAGGGGCAATAAACCCTCAAAAATGGAATGGCTGGCAGGTCTCTTAAAATGTGCTAAATGCGGTTATGGCATTAGAATTTACAGTCATACCCATAAATACCTATCTTGTTTTGGAAAGAGTGTTATGCACGAATGTGACGCTACATTCTCGGTTAAGAACATCACCTTTGAACAAGTAAAGGGCAAAGTCTGTCAAGCAATTCAAGAGCATATAAACGACATTGAGAGTGTTATCGTAAACAGAAAAAAGGAATGGATGAAAGTCCGTGCCGAGATTAAGCAAATGGAAGAAGAAATCGAGAAGCTGCTCGACCTATCGCAAATGGTTGACTTAAAACTGGTAGCGGATAAAATCAACGAGAAACAGGCACACATAAATCAGTTGAAGTTCAAAAGTGATTTTTTCTATGAGCAGTTGGCACAGTATGAAGATATTATCTTTATGGAATTACCCGACGACGAGAAAAAGAAAATCGCTAATGAAATGATAGAAAAAATCCTTTTGTCTGAAAACGGCGACATTAAGGTTCAATGGAAGATATAACCCCCAAAAGCAAGTGGCACAAAACCACTTGCTTTTTACATTTTTCTTACTTTTTCCAAAACGAATTGTTTCTTGAAGCAAATTATGCTACAGAGTTTTATGAAACCTATGATGGCGAAACTGTTGTCCGCTATAAATGTGAATTAACCAAATAAACCAATTCCAAATTGTCGCTCCAATAACAAAACCCTTGCCGTAGTGGTTTTCTACGGCAAGGGTTTCTATTTAGATGTTTTTAGTTAAGTCTTGTAAGGCAATTCCTAAAATTTCGGTTAAAGCCTCTTTGGATTCTACGGGCGTAAGACCTTCACCCAATGTTTCTATTAAAGTTCCTATAACAGCAACTCTTTCGTTATTGATTTTTCTTTCAGGTTTTAAATCATCATACATTTTTTCATAAAGAGCAATTAATCTTTGATTCGTTGCTTCTCTTGCTTTGATGATTTCACCTATAGCTTTGGCTTGTTCCTGTGTTCCTACATCGCCAGGTCCACCCGATTTCATTTTTCCAAGTTCGGAAATTGCATCAGTGAGAAATGCTTGACCGAGTGAGATTTCCTCTAACTTGCCTAACAGATAGTCCATAGTGAGTTTTTCAGAATGTTGTTCTGTTGTTGCAGTAAGCAAATTGGCCATTGCTTCAGCAACCTCTTTGGGAGTTCCGTTATTGTTAGGTGTGTTGTTATTGATAGAATCTACTTTTTTATTTTCTGACATTGTTTTGTCCTCCAATTCAATATTTGGCGGACACGCAAGGCATATAGTGTTTTCATCTATGAAGCGTGCCCTGCCATTTTTCACAAGACCTTTTGCCCTTTTTGGGTAGGTCGCCTCATATTCATTTCCTTGTTCATCTACAACAACAATGTTTTTTTCTATGGGTATCATCCCCTTATTGTAAATGTGTGATACTGTTTTTTGTTATGGGTGCCACCCCTATCACTAACAATATAATAACATATATGATGATATTTTGCAATTACTTTTCTTGATTTTTCCAAATTATCATGCGATATTTTAACTGTATTCAATAATACAATGTAGGAGCAATATTAGAGAAAAAAAGAAGGAGGAATATTTTATATCTTTGAAAATCACACACAAGAAAACGCACACATTAAAACCAAAACAAGTCGTGTGTTGTGTGGCTCGCCTAACTGTAAATGTCATCTCAAAGCCACACCACCATGACGTTCAATCTTAAAATTGTTGTATCGGGCGATTTTGGTTGAACACCCCAACCGACACGATAGGTCGGTTTATCGGCGATAATTTTATCGCTGTTTTGGGATAGCGGCGCGACGGCACCGTTATCTTTCATCTGAACAGTTAAACGATACATATACTATTTTTTGAGTGTCGGTCAATGGGTCGGCACTTAAAATTTACATAAATTGAGTCGTCATTAACGACGAGACAAGTCAAAAAAGACTTGTCGAGGCGACAATGACGACGGAAAGGGCGACAAATATGAGCAAATCATTATTTTATCAATTCAATAGTTCACTTGATATGTGCTTCCGTTTGCATTTTGATAAGCATAGCGACAAGCACAACCACGAAAGCGATAACAGTCATATAATTAAATCATTATCTGCTAAAAGCAACTTAAAAGACTTTGCACACGATTTTGCAACATACATAAAGAAAGAGTATTCCGTGAAGCTCATTAAGGATATAACACCGCAAATGTGCGAAAATTACATAAAATCAAAATATGACACCTGTTCACTAAAAACAATAAAATGTTATCAGTCGAATCTCTTGAAGTTGCAGAAATGTGCTTCAACGGCATTTCACATCCCTAAACTTGATTTTTCCGTTTCAATAGACGAAAGCAAGATTGAAAAAATTGAGACTATAAAACAATACTCTTTTACTAACGAGGAAATGCGGAAAATACTCGCTGCACCTCGCAAATGTGAAAGTCTATCAGCTTTAAGACTGGCATACGATTTAGGGCTCCGAGTCGGCTCACTTTCACGTATTGAGGTTAGACAAATAAACTTTCAAAATAATACCTTACTTGTCTACAAGGACAAGGGAAACAGGTCACGTACACTACATTTTAACGAGGATACTGCAAAGTTTCTCCGTCAGCAAATTAGAGGAAAACAACCGCAAGATAAATTATTTAATGTTCGCCCAGGCAGTATAAACACCTATTTACGTAGAAGGGCTATTGCCTGCAACATAAAAAACGAATTAGGACAATATAAGACGGGCGTGCATAGCATTAGAAAGTTAGCCGCCGAAAATTTTCACGCTCGTAACGGCAACGATTTAGGCAAAACAATGAAAATGCTCGGTCACAACGAAGATAGAAAATCGCTCGAAGATACATATTTGCATAGTAAAAAATGACGGCTTCAAAAAAGTCGTCATTTTTTCTTGACAAATAAAATGCAATAAGTTATTAATTTAAATACTTACTACAAAGTAATAAATTAGTTACTTATATATTAAGTAATAAACTTAAATACCTATATTAAGTTATAAAGTTATTCACTTATATTAAGGTATTAAATTATACTGTCTTAAACAAGGTTAAACTTACGGACTTAAAGAAAATTGAATTATAATACTTAACCGAAAAACTTTGTAATAAGTATGATGCTTAAATGTAAGGAGTGATAGAAAAAACAATTAGTATAGTAAAACCTTTGAATACCACAACACACATATTAGAGAGTTATATGGAAACCAACAAATATTTTAACAAGGAGGTTTCTATATGAAATCTAATAAATTATCAAACAACAAAAACAACTGCTTTTTAGGTGGTTACATTACCTACCTTAAACGATTTGACGGAATTGACGGCGACGAAAGAAAATACATATCAATAAAAATGAAAGACGGCGACGACACTATTGATATAATGGTTTTTAAGGAAAGCGGATACAAGAACAAAAAATATCCAAACCCTTTGGTTAAACTCGTCATTGATGCCTACGAACAAAAAATACCGATTGCCTGTGTCTATAACGAGCAACCCGAAAGCAATGTAATGGAATGTGTTTATACAAACTTTTCCGTTAATGCTGCCGTAGCTGAAAAAGTGTAACGAGGTGGTTGCTATGATTAAAAATAACAAAAAGTACACCTATGCAATTCTTTGGATTGATTTCGTAGATGAAGAAAACGAAGATTATAATTTCAAAATTGTAAAGTTCAAAAATGTTCGCACCAATTCTGAAAAATATTTTTTGAAAAAATATCACGAGTTTGAAGATGCCCATATTGAATATTGGTATGAATGGGATAAATGCCGTAAATTCGGTTTAAATGGTCAACTTACCCTATTTGACCTAAAAAAGAATTGCCTTGATGATAGACGTTCGTGGATTTATGAAGAAAGAATCGTTGATTTAGAAGATTATAAACCAATTATTTATAACACTAGATAATCATACATATTTTTTACCATACCATAAAGCACATACTTTGTGGTATGGTAATTTTATTTTAAAAAATTTGTTTATAATTGTTGACAATGATAAAACTATATGGTACTTGCAATTACACTTTGTGTGTGCTAAACTATTTGTACTGATTTCTTCTTTTTTCATTTATAAATCCTCCATTTGTGTTTTAGCTTGACTGGCAGGTCTCTGCTATAATAACACAAATGGAGGATTTTGTTTTTGTTCATCGGTAAACCTTCATTGAACCACGCGACTATCGCGTGGTTTTCGTTATACAAAAAACACCGCTTGTTTTCAAGCGGTGTTTAATATTATTTGCTGTTTGGGGTTTGCATATCTATAACCTTTAAACCGTTTGCGGTTTTTTCAATGAAAACATATTTGTCAAAATAGTCCTTGTAAACCTTGTTACCCCAAGTAAGAATGTGGGTAAAGGTTACTCGACAGCTATATAGATTATCGGTATATTTATGGGCTTCACCAAAAGTTACATCCTCGAAGCGATAGCCTGTATGTGTCCAAACCCAAAGCTCAGTTTTGCGAACGTACTTATAAAATTCAGTTGAGGTGTCAAAAAAATGCGAAATGCTACCAAGGGAAGCATCCTCCTGCATAAATTTTGCATACCCCTGACTTGCATTTAAGGCGTGTGTCTTAAGGGCTTCAAGCTCGGCTGCATCCATACCCTGCGCAACAGTAAATACTCCGTTATTTTCAACAACTTCAACTTCTTTACCGTCTGCCGAATACGCCATAACCACAGGCTTATTTGAAATTAAATTTTCAAGCTTAACAGTCTGGAGTGCTACAACTTCTTTATTGCCGATTTTATCGGTTAAAATTTTAGGTAATTCGTTATTAATTCGTTCTTCTTTTTTAACCTCTACGCCATTAACAGTAAGTTTAACATTTGAAGGAACGTGAATTTCATATTTTTTACAAACACTGCTATCAAACTCGGCAACGCCTACCTCATAACCCTTTATGCCAAACTTGCCTCCCTTTGCAGCTTTTTTAAGGTAAAAGGTTAATATGGTTTCATTATCGGCCTTTATATTATATACCTCGGTATAGCCTTCAAGCTTTTTACCCGAAGAAGCAACAGTTAATTTCTTATCACCGATAATTTCATCGAATGCAACATCCATGTCTTTTTTACTTTCATAGGGTGAAATCGGAATGTTATATTCTATAATTGCACCGTAAAAATTACCTTTTTGAAGGTATTCGGTAACGATTTCATCCATAATAGCTTTAGGCTGTGCAGCTTCATAAACCTTAAGCACCGAATTAAGCACGAAAAGACCAATAATTAAAAGAACTAAAAATACCGCAATTACGGAAAAATAAATTTTATAAAACAAAGGCTTATTTTTCATTTTTTATTCCTCCGTAACAAAGAAGCATGTAGGTAATCTGCGGGGTGTAGTAAACGCTTTATATTGGTTTACAAGACCCTGCTTTTGATAACTGTCAAGCTTTGCAGTATCAACATTGTAAACATTGTAATAATCGCGATAGAACATCATAGCTGATGAGCCGCCGTCAAGCATACCTGCCGATACGGCACCATATTCAACAAGAATGTCAATAACATCGTTGCGGGTAGCACCAATACTGCTGGCACTTCTGCCGTCGGTTACAAGCATAAGCACTGAACCGTCAGCACGCTGACCGATTGCGGTACGCTGTGCAGCGCCCAGATTACCGTCACCGTAATGTAAATTAACCTTGTCAATTTTGCCATCCTTTTCGGTGTGGTCAATAAGAAGGTTGCCTGTTTGGAAGCAAACTGCGTCACGAATACCAAGCTCTTCAGCCTTTTTGGTGGTTATGCCTTCAAAGCAAACAAACTTGTTATCCTTAGTAAAGCCCATAAAGGTGCGACTTCCGTTGCCGCCCCAAACCTTTTTGCCAAGTGAATAGGTAAGGCCAATTGGCTGTGCGCCTGTGCCCTGACCGCCACCGTCGGCAAATTCGCCCGCGTTAATAACTGCCAAGGCGTTATATTTTTCGGCAAACTTAAAAATTCGCATACCGCCTGTAGCAGAAGAAAAGTTTTCGCTGGAAACACCAACCTTAACACGAGTGGGGTCCTTAACCATTAAAAGATAAGCTTTAAAATTGGGCTTTTGAAGGAAAATAAGCTTAGTGCCATTTTTGGCATCCTTCCATTCATCCTCGTCCCCCGTTATAATGTCGTCAACATCAATAGAATCTGTACTGATTTTATGACTGTTGTCAACAATTTCCTTAACGGTCTGCTTAGGTAAGAATAATCCCGGCACCCACTTAGTTGCACTTGCCTGCATTGCGGAAAGCACAAGCATATCACGCATTGTTTTACTTGGACCGTGTGCTACAACCATACCTGCTGAAAAAGCGGTAACAATTACAAGTAAAAGCGCAGTACCAACCGAAAGAAGCGAACGGTTTATAACGTTTTTAACGGTAAGCTTCTTCTTAGGTGACTTTTCAGTATTTGATTTTTCTTTTTTAGTAGCTGTACTGAAAACCCAAGTTTGCTGAATACGGTAACTGATAAAGAAAAGCACAATATCAACCGCGAGCTTTAAAACTGTTTTAATTTCAGGGTTGGCAGAAAAAACAAACGACAATAATGATACAATACCTGCAGATACCAGCATTTGCGGAATTGCCAAAGCATAGTAACGAAGCAGGGCTTTTTTGCCGTTACCGTCAAAATCAAAGACTTGACTGCGGTTTATTGTAAAGTTTGCAAAGGATGATACCGCCCTTGCAATAACAGTAGAAATAAGCACCGAAAGACCGCCGAAAATGCCACCGCAAAGCTTATTTAAAAGGTAAAACAGCAATAAATCAATTATAGCGGAAACGGTAGAAGAAAGCCAAAAGCCTAAAATAAAGCTGTAAACACGAATAGAATCCCTCACGGTTTTAAAGTGAGATTCATGCTTGCCCTCTTCCTCATAAATGGTTTTAATGGTAACCTCAGAAAGCTCAATACCTGCCTGCTTAAATTTTAAAAGCATATTGGTTTCATATTCAAACCTTTCACCCTTTACATTAAGTAAAAAGGGCAAGTGCTGAACGGGAAAACCGCGAAGACCTGTTTGTGTGTCGGAAATTTTTATTCCGCAAAGGGCCTTAAATATGAACGAGGTTGTCCTGTTACCGAAACGACTGCGGGGCGGTACCTGAGGCAGTGAAAAATCACGGCACCCGAGAATAATTTTGTCGCCTTCACGAAGTAATGCTTCGGCACAGTTTTTAACATCCTCAGGGTCGTGCTGACCGTCACCGTCAACGGTAATTACACCCTCAAGACTTGTTGAATACTTTAGAATAAACTTAAATGCAGTTTTAATTGCCGCGCCCTTACCTTTGTTAAAGGAATGCCTTAAAACGATAAAGTTATTTTCCTGATCGCTTGCAGGAAAATTCTTTTGATGAGCCTCATCACTACCGTCATCAACAATGATAAAATTTTTAAAGCCCACCTCTTTAAGACCCTCAATTGTCTTAATAAGCTTTTCATCGGGGTTTAAGGAAGGTATTAAAATGCAAATTTTGTTAAACATAATAAATCCTCACATATGTTAATAAGCGTTCAAAAGCGACAGCCGATAAAAGCCGTCGCCCAAAAACTATATTTTTAAAAAATTATTTTGCTTTGTATTCATTCACAATTTTATGAATACGGTCAACGGGGTCCAAAAGTCCGCTGATAGAGTGGTCGTAGTTGAGTGTTTCAATTAAAAGTGCAATATACTTTGACATATTTACACTGCAGTACCATTCCCTTGATAAAAGCTCGGGGGTTTGGTAAATAAGGTTTGTGGTGAAAACCTTATCAATAAGACCGTTTTTATAATATTCATCAAACTTATCTAAACCGTCAACAAAAAGACCGAAGGTTGAGAATATGAAAATACGTTTTGCTCCGCGTTCCTTAAGCTTTGCTGAAATGTCAAGCATTGATTCGCCCGACGAAATCATATCATCAACCAAAATTAAATCCTTACCCTTAATGTCAGCACCTAAAAATTCGTGTGCTTCAATGGGGTTTTTGCCATTAACAATTATAGAATAATTACGGCGCTTATAGAACATACCAAGCTCTAAGCCTAAAACTGATGAATAGTAAATACAGCGACCCATACCGCCTTCATCAGGAGAAACTATCATTGTATGTTCACGGTCAAGCTTAATATCGGGAACTGATTTAAGAAGGGCTTTAATCATTTGATAGGTGGCTTGTACATTATCAAAGCCGTCAAGCGGAATTGCATTATTTACACGGGGGTCATGTGCATCAAAGGTAATAATGTTTTTAACACCGATGGACACAAGCTCTTGCAGTGCCATTGCACAGTCCATAGATTCACGGGCAGTTCTTCTATGCTGTCTGCCTTCGTAAAGCATTGGCATAATTACTGTAATTCTTCTTGCCTTACCGCCAAGCGCAGCAATAACACGCTTCAAATCTTGAAAATGGTCATCAGGGCTCATAGGTACGGTTTTGCCGTACATTTTATATTCAACACTGTAGTTGAAGCAGTCGCAAAGAATGTATGCATCAACACCGCGTGCGGTGTGCTTTAAAACTGCCTTTGCTTCACCTGTGCCGAAACGGGGACAATTTGGCTTTACAATATAGGTTTCATCCTCATCTGCGTTGCGCCATTGCTTTAGATAATAGTCTACCTTGCTTGCAATATCGTCACAGCCATTCATACTGATAAGTGCCAAATCTCCATAAGGTGTGTGTTTAAAGTCTACTTTTGCCATGATTAGCCCCTCCGTAATATTAAATTTACTAATACATAATACCATAAAACTGCCGACAAAAAAAGACTTTTTATTTGAAAAAGTGTATAAACTTTTTGTAATTTTAGACTTTTTTTCTAAAATAATATACAAATTTTACTAAAATATAAAAATATACTGATTTTTATTGAAAAATTTGCTTTAGTTTGGTACAATAAATTGAATAACTATTTTTGGAGGAAATCAAATGGCAAGGGTTTATCTTTTAGGTCACACCCCTAATCCCGAGCATTGCGTAGCATCGGCCGCAAAGCTTTGCTACAGCTCATCTAATATTGCAAATTTAAGGGACAATTTGACCGATGAAAAGGCTGCACAATTTGTTGAAATGTTAAGTGAAATCGGGCACGAAAGCCCCATTGAGCACGCAAGCTTTACCTTTGGCATTGAAGGGGTTTCCCGCGCATTGCTTGCGCAAATCACACGGCATAGAATGGCATCCTTTTCGGTTAAAAGTCAGCGTTATGTCAGAGAAGGCAGCTTTGAATATGTTACCCCACCCGAAATTGAAGCTATTCCCGAAGCAAAAGCTATTTATGATGAAATTATGGCTGAAGACCAACGCCGCTACGATGCCTTGGCTGCCGTTTTAAAGGAAAAGCACATTAAGACCTTTATAGCTGAAGGTAGGGATGAAAAAACTGCCAATCGGCTTGCTGAGAAAAAGGCCATTGAAGACGCACGCTTTGTTCTTCCCAACGCTTGCGAAACCCAAATGGTAATGACAATGAATGCGCGTTCACTAATGAACTTTTTCCGTCACCGCTGCTGTAACCGCGCACAGTGGGAAATTAAGGATGTAGCTGACCAGATGCTAGCCTTGGTTTTAGAGGTTGCACCAAATTTATTCAAAAATGCGGGTCCCGCTTGTGTAAGCGGTCCCTGCCCCGAGGGTAAAATGACCTGCGGACATTATAAAGAAATTAAAGAATTTTATGAAGGACTTAAAAACAATGGGTAAGCTTATAGTATTAGAAGGTCTTGACGGAAGCGGCAAATCAACCCAGCTTGATTTACTGCCCGAAAACCTTAAAAAAGCAGGTATTGACTGCAAAAAGGTTTCCTTTCCCGATTACGATAATCCATCAAGCACACTTGTAAAAATGTATTTAGCGGGTGATTTTGGCAAGAAGCCGGGGGACGTTAATGCATATGCGGCTTCAACCTTTTACTGTGTGGACCGCTATGCTTCTTTCAAAGCAAACTGGGGCGATTTTTATCAAAACGGCGGAACTGTGGTTTCGGGAAGATATACAACCTCTAACGCAGTTCACCAATGCTCAAAATTGCCTGAAAACGAATGGGAAGACTTTTTGAATTGGCTTTACGATTTTGAATATAATAAGGTTGCTATTCCAAAGCCTGATAAGGTAATTTTCCTCGATATGCCGATTGAAGTTTCACAAAAGCTTTTATCAAAGCGTTATGAGGGTGATGAAGGTAAAAAGGACATTCATGAAAAGGACACCGAATACCTTGACCGCTGCAGAAAGGCAGCCATTTTCACCGCACAGTATTCGGGATGGGATATTATCCCCTGTGCTAAGGATGGCGAGGCCCGTACCATTGAAGAAATTGCCGAGGATGTTTTAAATTCGGTTTTAGAAATTTATAAGGATTAATGCTATGATTTATGTATTTTTAGCAAACGGCTTTGAGGAATGTGAGGCTTTAGCCCCGATTGATATTTTGCGTCGCGCCGGCTTTGATGTAATAACTGTTGGTGTCAACGGTAAGACCGCTGTTGGCGCGCACAATATTCCCGTTATTTGCGATATTACAATCGACGAAGCAAGCTTTAATGATATTGAAGCAATCATTTTACCGGGCGGTATGCCGGGCACAATAAACCTTGAAAATGATAAAACCGTGCAAGCCGCGATTGATTTTGCAAGTAAAAACGGTTTACTTATAGGTGCAATTTGCGCCGCACCGTCTATTTTAGGGCACAACAATCTTTTAAAACACAAAAAAGCAACCTGCTTTCCCGGCTTTGAAAAGGATTTATTGGGTGCTGAGTATATTGACACCGCAGTTGTTCGTGACGGTAATATTATAACAGCCAAGGGTGCAGGTGTCGCCTTTCAATTTGGGTTTGAATTACTTGCCTACTTAAAGGACGAAAAAACAGCAAACGATTTAAAAATTCAAATGATGTTTAAGTGATTTGAGGGCTTTAAATGAAAAAGAAAATTTTAATTATTGTTATAAGTGTTGTGGCCGTTGTTTTAGCGGCTATAATCGGTGTTAGCGCCTTTTTTATTGCCGATATGAAGGGCGGCAAAAACGGCAAGGATGTTTCGGTTGAAATTAAATCGGGTACATACACCGCGCAAATTGCTGAAATTTTAAAGGATGAGGGAATTATAAATTCACCTTTAGGCTTCCGTGTTTTTGCAAAGCTTAAAAAGTATGAAAGCAAATTTAAATACGGTCATTACACCTTTAACACGGGTGACAGCTATGAAGAAATTGCCGAAAAGCTTATAACCCAAGGTGCAAAGGCCGAAACCATTAAGGTAACCATTCCCGAAGGCACAGGCATTAACGACTTTGTAAAGAATGTTAACGGCAAAAAGGTTACGGTGCTTGGTATTGCTTCCATTTTGGAAAAAGCAGGTGTTTGCCAAAAGGCTGATTTTATTGCCGCTTTGAGTGATGTAAAATTTGAAAGCAAGCTTTTAAAAGGCGCACAAGGCAAAAACACCTATTATGCACTTGAAGGCTATCTATTCCCCGAAACCTATGAATTTTACAAGCTTGAGGATTCTAAAGAAGCCGCAAAGGCGGTTGTGGAAAAAATGCTTAAGGAAGCCGAAAGCCGCATAACCGATGATATGTTTAAAAAGGCCGAGGAAATGGGCTACAGTATGCACGAAATTTTCACCATGGCTTCAATTATTCAAATGGAAGCAGGTAATGACAGCAATGCGCTTCCCAAAATTGCAGGCGTATTTTATAACCGCCTTAACAGTCCAAGCTTTACAACCCTTGGGTCATCCCCTACAATATTCTACGGTGATACCTTTGAACAGGATGACGACAGATACGACACCTATAAAATTAAGGGCTTGCCCCCGGGACCGCTTTGCTCGCCCGGTATTAAAGCAATTAAGGCGGCACTCAGCCCCGAAGGCAGTGAATATTTTTACTTTGTAACCGACAAAAACGGCAAGTTTTATTTCCATAAAACCTACGCCGAGCAAACCGCAACCATCAATAACTTAAAAAATAACGGAAATTGGATTTATGAATATTACAACAAATAATATACCCGAGCTTTTATGCCCCGCAGGTGATTTGACCCGCCTTAAAGCCGCCGTAGATTACGGCGCCGACGCGGTTTATCTTGCGGGAGAAGAATTTGGTATGCGCACCGCCGCTACAAACTTTGGCGAAAAAGACCTTATAGAAGGCTTAAAATATGCTCATGACCACGGTGTAAAGGTGCATGTTACCTGCAATACAATTCCCCATAACGATGAGCTTCCCCGCCTGCCAGACTTTTTAAAGTTTTTAAACGAAATTGGGGTTGATGCCATTATTGCGGCCGACCTTGGCACAATTACAATGGTTAAAAAATATGCCCCCGATGTTGATTTGCACATATCAGTGCAATCAGGTATATGCAATTATGAAACGGCAAATGCATTTTATAATCTTGGTGCAAAGCGTATTGTTTTAGCACGTGAATTATCCCTTAGCGAAATTAAGGAAATTCGCGAAAAAACACCGAAGGACCTTGAAATTGAAATGTTTGCGCACGGCGCAATGTGTGTGTCGTATTCTTCCCGCTGTCTTTTATCAAGCTATATGACAGGCAGGGATGCCAACCGTGGCGACTGTGCACAGCCTTGCCGTTGGAGTTATTCCTTGATGGAAGAAAAGCGACCGGGTCAATTTTTCAACATTACCGAAACCGAAAAAGGAACCTATATTTTAAACGCTAACGATATGTGTATGGCCGAATATCTTGACAAAATTCGTGAAGCGGGTGTTGACAGCATTAAAATTGAAGGCAGAGCAAAATCGCATTACTATGTAGCGGTTACCACCAATGCCTACCGCGGTGCGCTTGACAGCTTGAAGGATTGCAGCGGCGAATGGACCTGTCCCGAATGGGTAACTGAGGAGCTTAATAAGATCAGCCACCGTAATTATTCGACAGGCTTCTATTTCGGAACACCTACAAATTCACAAACCTATGCGAATGCAGGCTATGTAAGGGATTATTCTGTCGCTGCAATTGTTGACGGTTACGAGGATGGAAAAATTATTGCAACCCTTAAAAACAAGTTTTTAAAGGGTCAGGAATTTGACTGCTTAGAGCCTAAAAACAAGCCCTTTATTGTTAAGGCAGACACGGTTTATAACGAAAAGAATGAGGAAATTGAATCAGCACCGCACCCCATGATGACGGTTAAGATTCCCTTTCCCACCCCCGTTAAAAAAGGCTCGCTTTTACGAATGAAGGCCGACTAAAATTTACACCTCTTGTCAATAATAGACAAGAGGTGTTTTGTTTATGAAAAACAGCATTTGGTGGCGCTTTTTTGTGCATAGGGCGGCGCTATGCTATTTTTTACTTATTCTGCTTTTTTTCACGGGATTTTTAAGGGTAGCTGTAATTGCAAGGGATGACTATACCGAAGCCCTGAAATCACACGGACGGCTAAAGCTTCAAATTACTTCACTTCGCGGTACGGTTTATGACCGAAATATGCTTCCCTTTACTAATACAAAAAGCAAAATTATTGCCTGCGTAACCCCTACAAATCGCGCTAAAACAGCCATTAGTGCCGTTTTAGAGGGCGAAGAGCTGGAGGATTTACTCAACCGACTCAATAAAGGCAAGCCGGTTTTGTGTGAGGTACCGAGAATTATTGACTGTGACGAAATTTACTGCACAACAGTTTACTATGATGACACATCGGTTTTAGCGCCTCACACAATAGGATATGTCAATAACGACAACAAGGGAGTTAGCGGAATTCAGGCCGCCTTTAATGAGCTTTTATACAGTAGTAAAACCGCAAATTTTACCTTTTCGTGTGACGGACTTGGCAATATTTTAGAGGGTATTGCCCCAGAAATAAATAACGATACGTCAGTTGTTGCAAACGGTGTGGTAACTACGCTTGATTATAACATTCAAACAATAATTGAAGAAACCGCTAACCCCCTAAACCGCGGTGCAATTGTTGTGGCCGAGGCTGACACGCTAAAAATTCGAGGTATGGTTTCAAGACCTGATTTTGACAGCACAAATATAAGTGAATACTTAAACGATCCCGCTTCCCCGCTTTTTAACCGTGCGATAAACTGTTATGCCGTTGGGTCCTGCTTTAAGCCCTGTATTGCCGCGGCCGCCATTGAAAAGGGACTTAAAAACACACGCTATAGCTGTGTTGGGAATATGAAAATTATTGACCGCAGCTTTAACTGTCATAACCGCCTTGGTCACGGCAGCTTAGATTTAGAATATGCACTTGCAAATTCCTGCAACACCTACTTCTTTAATTTGGCGCTTAAAACAGGGGCTGAGGGAGTTTTTAAAATGGCCGATGTCCTTCACTTTGGGCGCAAAATAAAGCTGTGTAACGGCATTTACACCGCCGATGGTACAATTCCAACACTTTTAAAGCTTCAAAACGATGCCCACCTTGCAAACTTCAGTATTGGTCAGGGTGATTTTACCGCCTCCCCCGTTTCAATGCTGACACTTTATTCAGCAATTGCAAACGGCGGAAAGTATTATATGCCAAGTATTATTGAAGGCACTTATGAAAGCGGAAGCTTAAAAAAGTACGACATTGGCTACCCCACAAAAGCGATGGACAGCAAAACAGCCGACAGCATTAAGAATTATTTGAAAACCGTTATAGCTGAAGGCACAGGCAGCGCGGCGCAGCCCAAAACCGTTACTGCCGCAGGTAAAACCGCTACAGCGCAAACGGGAAAATTTGAAAACGGAAAAGAAATTTTATCGAGCTGGTTTTGTGGATTTTTCCCTGCTGACAGCCCCAAATATATAATTATTGTCTTTTGTGAGAATTCTTCACTTCAAAGTGAGTCCTGCGCCGAAATTTTCGCAAAAACAGCGGATAGGATAATGGGAATTGATAAATAAATTGGGGTTTATGGGGCTTACGCCCAAAAGAAAAAAGAATAAAGAAAAAATAATAAATAATAAAAAATGTGTGCCTACGGCACAATATATAAATCC
>SVPF01000039.1 GCA_015066005.1 Oscillospiraceae bacterium | reverse complement strand
TCTATCAATTTTGGCTTAAAAATTCTGAACACCCTATTAATCACAAATCCTTCTTGCGTATCGCAAAAACCCATTTTTTGTTTCAAGCCCTCAACTGCGTTCCGTGCATTTTCCTCGGAAGTATATATTCCAATGTCTTTTCGTTCAAAATGGTTATCCAGTTTGTACTTGTGTGTAACCTTGTAAAATATCATATCACGATCTCCTTGTTAGACAAACGACACTCTCGACGTGGGTCAAGACTCCAAAAGGTCTCAAAACCTGTCAAAAACAGGGGTTGTAATACCTTAAAGTCTCACTTTTTATCGTAAATCTTCTCAAAAGTATATTTTAGGCAATTTCAATTTGCCAAAAAATTCTTTTGCACTTGATATACGGCTCTCCCATCTCGGCCTCGTAATCACAGCCGTCAATCCAACCTGCAAATCCGCCTAATACTGTGAATGAAAAACCTTCGTCCGTTTTCTTGATTTCCGACTCTAATATCTGACCTACTTTTTCTTCGAAATCAGCCTCGACAACTCCGTCAAAGGTTACGGTAATGTAGCAATCCCACGTTGTATCAAAGCGTATTACAATACTGCCGTCCTTTTCCTCATACTCATGTATGAGGGAATCGTGAAATCCAAATGAAACATCTTCAAGAGCAGCGATATCTTTCTCATCTTTTATCTCAAAGAGATCAGGCACACATATATCCTTGCAATACTCTTTGAATAAAGGGAAATCCTCTATATTTGCACCTTTCTTTGACCGAAGTGCCTTGAAAAGAGCTTTATCGTTGATTACCCAATCATATCCGTCAAACTCTCCACCGCATGTGTCAAAATCATTTTCAAGCACAAATACAATTCTGTGGATTCCACTAAAACCAGAATTCCACATTTCAATCTTTTTGATTTTTTCAAATGTTTCATCAAAGACAATCGCCTCTGATTTCCAACCTGCATATTTCAAAGCAAATATCGGTGACACATAGGTCGAACCGTCTTTGTTTTTTATAATTCCATAAGTCAATTTGTGCAATCTCCTTTCGATATGTTATACCAAACAGCTGTAAATTGTATTTTCGAGTATTGCTCAAAACTCACATTTGTCCTCAATTGTTCTCCTTTGCGGTGGTGATAGAGGCGATGAGTAATTTTCGTATCTTACTGCATTTGGCGAACATATCCTTATATTCTTCCTCGGTTATTATATGAGTATCCTTGAACAAACCAAGCCAATAGTCCGTTTCGTAGCATTCCTTCAACGCAATTTGAAACTTATTGATAAAATCCGCTTTGCTTGCCGCATAGTTGGCTTCGTGAATGTTTGCTCCGATACTTGTACCACTACGTAATATTTGATTTAATAGTACATTGCTTTTGCGGTTTTCTTTAATGTCGGTACAGAGATTAACAATGTCAACGGCAAATTGCTTTGATAAATCGACTAAAAAGTTCTCTTTCATCGTAAGTCCTCGTTTTGAATGATTTGACGGCGTTGCCGTCATGAATTGATGTTATTTGCTACGCAAATAGCGCATCATGATTTCTCGCTTCGCTCCATGAATTGAATTGCCTTGTTCTCCTTATGCCCCGCAGGGCAATTCATGACCGAAGGTCAATTCATGCGCGTTAGCGCAATTCATGCCCTCGGCAATTCATTGTTGAATCCGTCGTTTGAGACAAACAACAGATTCAACATGCTCGGTATGCGGAAACATATCAACAGGTTGAATTTTGCGAACGCCGTAGCCGTTACGGGTGAAATATTTTAAATCGCGCGCTAAGGTTTCAGGGTTACAGGAAACATAAACCACACGCTCGGGCGAAAGGGTTATAACCGATTTCATAAAACGTTCGTCACTTCCCGCACGGGGCGGGTCCATAATAACAACGTCTGCCCTTTCCCCTGCGGCAGCCATTTCAACCATAAAGTCGCTTGCATCGGCAGTATAAAATTCAATATTTTCAATATCATTGCGCTTTGCGTTAAATTTAGCATCCTTTACCGCATCGGCATTTAATTCAACACCAATAACCTTACCCGCATTTTTTGAAGCCAGAATACCAATTGTGCCTGTGCCGCAATAAGCATCGATTACGGTTTCTTTGCCCGTAAGCTTCATATATTCAAGTGCTTTGCCATAAAGAACAGTAGTCATAACAGGATTAACCTGATAAAACGACTTTGGCGAAATACGGAACACACAGTCAAAAATAGTGTCTTCAATATAGCCCTCTCCATAAAGGGTTATATTTTTTTCGCCTAAAACAAGGCTTGTAAACTTATTATTTACATTTTGAACGATTGTTGTAATTTCGGGGTGTCTTTGCAGTAATGCGTTTATAAACGAAAGGCTTGACGGAAAGACCGAAGTTCCCGTAACAAGCACCACCATAATTTGCCCTGTGTAATAACCCTTGCGGATTAAAACGTGGCGCAAAAAGCCTGTCATATTATTTTCATCAAACGGTTTTAATTTAAAAGATTTTAGAAGCTTACGGATAGTTACGATTATTTCGTCAGCCTGCTTATCCTCTATCATACATTCATCAATTGGTACAATTTTGTGGGTGGAAGACTGATAAACACCCGAAATTATACCCGTTTTATCCCTGCCGAAAGCCGCCTGAACTTTACAGCGGTAATGGGTGGGGTTTTCCATGCCGATAATTTCTTTGACTCTGCAAAACTTTCCAAGAAGCTTGATACACTTTATTTGTTTATACTTAAGCTGTTCGGCATAGGTCATATTTTGCAAATGACAACCGCCGCACCTTTTATAATGAGGACAACCGTTACCCTTGCCAACCTTTATTACGGCAGGTTTTTTGATTTTATTTTGCATCCTTTTCTCCTTTAATCAAAACGCCAACCGTTTCACAGTGGCATATTTTCATAATAAATCCACAAATGTATATTCACCCAACTTAAAACCCGCTTCCCCGAAAAATTAAGATTACAAAGGGTAAGGTTAATTTGGTTGCAAAATTGACGGATTAAACGAAATATTTTCAGTCTATTTTAGATATTCTATGATGGTATTCCACTCATCATCTGAAAAATAAGTCCTTACATTTTGTCCGCTGTTGCTAGATAATGTATTAATAAACAATTCAAATCTTTCTTTTTTGCTTAAATTATAATATTTTTCTTGGTTTTTTTGAAGATAATGGAAGGTTGATTTAAAGGATTTCCAACCGATTTGTTCCTTTATTTGCATAAATTTATATGACAAAGCAAAAATGTCATATTTTTTTGACAAATCTCCGCTCATTTCCTTGTAGGAAAGCATAATATCCTTACCGTAACGAATGGACTTATCTCCAAATTCGGAAAGCTCAGCACCTGCCCCATTCATTTCCAAAACATAAGGCACCTTAATATCCGTCAAGGTCTCTGCCTCAAAGTTCCACGGTCGATTGCAGTCGAACATATGGCCCATTTCGTGCAAAAGGCAAAAATTCCAATCGTTTACCCTTTTATTCATCTTTGCAAGATCTTTTAAAATAAACTCACTGTCAACATATATCGTATTATTATAATCATAAACATAGGCCAATACATTTTCATATTGAGTTATAGGCTCATAAGCCTTTACAATAATGAAATCGTACGGTCTAAAGCTTGTGAGGTCCTCATAGGTATGATATGCTTTTTCCAAATCGTTAGCCCACTGCAGCAACCTTGCATCAGGTATAACATCAGTCACATTAACCGGCAATCGCAATTCTACAATGCCGCCATTGCTTATATACTCACGGTAGTTTTTTGGGGTGTTGTCAACGGTGCTGACCGCATACCATTCCTGTGAGCTGTCGCCATTACTTCTTAACTGTAATACGGCCTTTCCTTCTATGAAACCAAGACAATAGCTTTCGTTAACAGCACTTATAAATGAATATGTCCCGTTTCGATTTGAAACGACTTTCCATATCTGCGTATCATAGCCTGTGTTTTCCCATATTTTAACAGTGGTGCCATTCGCAACATAAGCATTATCTATATCAAGCAAAAGGTCATTGTTGCAGCAGTAAACATAAACACCGTTATTTGCCGGTCTTAGCTTCCACACAGTAGCGTTGGCATCCAGTTTGAGTTGGCGATCGTTAAATGAAAGATATTTGTCTTCCTTTGAATTTTGAAAAGTATACACACCACGTGAAAGAGTTGTTTGCAAGTTAGGCTCAACCGTTGAGACTCCGTTACTATAATCAGGGTTATGTGATGTATATCCACCTACTTTATTAGTAGCACATGCGTTAAGGACAACAAGGGCCGAAGCAAGCGCCAGACAAAGCATCATTTTAGTTAATTTCATTTAGTCACCTATCTCAATGTAAAATCCGTACGAACTAAAACTCCAACCGTTTCACAATGACTTGTTCTTGGAAATAAGTCAGCCGGTGTATATTCTAAAAGATTATATCCCTCTTCAGAGAAGATTTTAATATCACGTGCAAAGGTTGCAGGGTCGCAGGAAATATAAACCACTCTTTCGGGACAAAAATCATTTGCAATAATTTTAATAAGCTCGCTGTCACAGCCCTTTCGTGGCGGGTCAACTATTACCGTATCAGGTTTAATTCCTTCGTTTTTAAGTTGCTCTGCCGCTGTTTTTGCGTCCCCGCAAATAAAGCGTACGTTATCTATGCCGTTTTCTTTAGCGTTAAACTGCGCATCCCTTACCGCCGCCTCAATAATTTCAACACCTATTATACTTTTAGCCTCTTTCGCCATTGAAAGACCAATTGTACCGGCCCCGCAGTAAAGGTCGATTATATTTTTACCATTGGGTTTAGCGTATTCTTTAGCTTTTGCATAAAGTTTATTTGCCATAACGGTGTTGACCTGATAAAAGGATAATGGCGAAAGCCTTACCTTAACACCTGCCAAAATATCGGTTATATAATCACTACCGTAAAGAGTGATACACTTTTCACCCAAAATAACGTTGGTGTCTTGCTTGTTTATATTAAGCACAACGCTTTTTAAAGCGTCACCACAAAGCCTTTGAAGCTCGGCAATAATTTCACTTTTGGGCAGGCGGTCGCCGTTTATAACAAAGCAAACCATAATTTCGCCGCTATGCTCGCCTTTACGGATATATAAATGCCTTAAAAGGCCATTATGCTTTTCTTCGTTATAAATACTAATAGAATTTTGCCTTACAAAATCGCTTACAGCATCGGTAATTTTAGAAAAAACTTCGGGCTGTAAAATGCAGTCCTCACACTCAATAATACGGTGAGAATGAAAAGCGTAAAAGCCCACTCCCCCATTTTCACTTATTGGGTATTGCGCCTTGTTGCGATAACGGTCACACTTATCAAATAAAATTGGCTGGGGTTCTAATTCAACACCGCCAATGCGCTTAACCGCTTCTTTAACCTTGTTGGTTTTAAGGGTTAATTCAGCCTCGTAATTTATATGTCTGAACACACAGCCGCCGCAACGGTTAAAGTGCGGGCAGTCGTTTTCAATTCGTTCGCTTGATGGGGTGATAATTTCCATTAATTTGCCGTAAGCGTAGGTCTTTTTGACCTTTAGCGCCTTAACCTTTACAATATCGCCAACTGCGGTAAGAGGCACGAAAACCGCCATACCGTCAACTTTACCGACACCGCTGCCTTCATTGGTAACGTCAACAATTTCCATAATAAATTCATCGTTTTTAAGCATTTTCACCCCGCCTTTCTTGTTTTTAAAAAGTATAACATAAATCCCCTAAAAATACAATAATTCATCACTTATTCGAAACCTTCTTCTTATACTCGGACGGTGTCATATTCATATGCTTTTTATAAAGCCTGAAAAAGTTAGAATAATTTTGAAAACCCACCCTAAGATACGCCTGCTCAATTGGGGTATTAACCCGAATCAAATCGTTAAAAGCCGAAATGCGACGGAAAATCACGTAATTCCACACCGTTACACCAACCTGTTCCTTGAACAGACGGGATATATAAAATTTATCCACAAAAAACTCTTTTGCAATCTCTTCCAAGCTTATATCCGTATGGAAATTTTGGTTAATATAAGCAATTACATTATTTATAATCTTGTTATCGACCGACTTGATTTTCTCAACCGTCGAGTCCCCTATTATTTTTCTGATTTTAGATAAAATTTCAACCATTTTGCATTGTGAAACTAATTTATCGGTATCGGTCGGTTTCTTAACAAGCTCTAATAATTCCAACAGTAACACATCAATTTTATCTTTTTCTATTAATTCTTTAGGTATTTTATTTTCAAAGCCGTCATTACGATTATAAAAGGGTTCAAAAAACCTATCGCCCACAGTACCAAAATTTTTAACCAAATCACCGTTAAAATAAAGCACTAAGCGTTCGTGATGCGTGCCGTCCTTAACAATACAATGATATAACTCCGATGGCTTCAGTAATATAAGGTCACCATCTTGTATATCATATTTTTTACCCTCTATTTTTATTTCGCCAATACCTTTTATGAAGTAAATAAAAGATAGCTCAACATCATAGTGCAAATATTGGGTTGTAGATTTACCCGCAAACTCACCAATTGTATAATGCAATCTAAATCCCGTATTATCGTCATACAGTTGTTTAATATAATTTTCATTCATATTAACACTCCAACAGCTTTATATCAATATTGTACATATTTTTGCCAATATTGTCAATTGTATATTTAATATTTACTCGTATAATATAGTGGATTTGAAAAAATTGGAGGATTTGAAAATGGTTGATAAGAAAAAAGCCCGCAGTTTAGCGGTACTTTTTACTGTGACCTATATGGCAAGCTACATAACACGAATTAATTTCGGCGCAATAATTTCTGAAATTGAAGCCCAAACCGGTATAGCACGCACCTTGCTTTCTATGTCGGTTACCGGTGGCTTTATTACCTACGGCATTGGCCAAATAGTAAGTGGTATTTGCGGGGACCACTTTTCACCCAAAAAGCTTGTAAGCTTAGGGCTTGGCGTTTCGGTAGTAATGAATTTACTTATGATGATTAGCAGTCATCCTTACGTTATGCTTGCAATATGGTGTATAAACGGTTTTGCACAAGCATTTATGTGGCCTCCGATTGTTAAAATTATGGTTGAGGTTTTTTCGGAAGAATATTATAAAAAAATGGCTGTTAGAATATCTTGGGCGAGTTCTTACGGTACCATTGCAATTTACCTTATAGCCCCTTTAATTATAACCCTTTTAAATTGGCGGTTTGTATTTCTTTTTTCTGCAATATGCGGTATTATTACTATATTCCTATGGAACAAATTTGCTGTGGATATTGACCGCACAAAAATCATAAAAAAACAGCAATCAAATACTAAAAATGCAAATTATTTGCTTTTAACCCCTGTCGTAATGGGTATTATGCTTGCTATAATTTTACAAGGTATGCTTCGTGACGGCGTTACAACCTGGATGCCTACCTATATTGACGAGGTCTACCATTTAGGCACCGCCGTATCAATATTAACCGGTATTGTTATGCCGTTATTCAGTATCGGCTGCACACAAATCACCTCTAAGCTGTACCGCCACAAAATTAAAAATCCCGTCACCTGCTCGGTTATTATGTTTGTAATCGGCAGTGCGGTTTCGGTAACCCTTTATTTATGTTCGGGTGCCAGCGCAATTATTTCCGTTTTATGCTCGGCAACACTTACAGGTGCTATGCACGGCGTATCATCAATGCTTACCGCTATGGTACCGCCATACTTTAAAAAGTATGGTAACGTTTCAACTGTAACGGGTGTTTTAAATGCTTGTGCCTATGTGGGAAGCGGTATTTCAACCTTCGGGATCGCCATACTTTCCGAAAACTTCGGTTGGCAAATGAACATACTTATATGGTGCTTAATTACTATATTGGGAACAATAATATGCTTCGCTTGTATTAAACCATGGAAAAATAAATTTCAAATATAAAAAAAATCGCTATACACATTTAAATAATGTGTATAGCGATTTTATTTTAGTTTATACCTAATTTTTGAGCATCTGCAACAACAATGCCCTTATTCTTAAGAATACCTGCAACCTCGTCAGCGTCAGCAAGCTGTAAAATCATATAAGCATTTTCGTCAGCGTGACCGAAAATTGAATACATATAGCTTACGTCAATGTTGGCGTTAGCCAAAACCTGCAAAAGCGTGTTAAGACCGCCCGGAATATTAGGAACAGCCACTGCCAAAACGTCGGTTGTAGTGGCAATTGCGCCGTTTTCCTTTAAAACTGCCATAGCCTTTTCGCTGTCATCAACAATAATACGAAGTAAACCATAGTCGGTGGTTTCGGCAATATTAAGCGCGCGTAAATCTATTTTATTATAAGCTAAAAGCTGGGTAATTTCCAAAAGGCGACCTGCCCTGTTTTCCAAAAATACGGTAATTTGTTTAATTGCCATAATTCATTTCCTCCTTAAATCTTACGCTTATCGATTACACGAACAGCCTTGCCTTCGCTTCTGGCAATAGACTTAGGCTCAACAAGGCGAACCTTTGCATAAATACCAAGCATTGCCTTAAGGGCTGCAACAAGGTTCTTTTCCTTTTCGGTAATACTGCCAAGTGAGTCTGAGAAGATTTCAGGTGTCATTTCAACCAAAACTTCAATAGTGTCGCTGTGGTTTACACGGTCAACAACAATTTGATAGTTTGCAGGGTAGCCGTTTTCCAAAAGCACAGCTTCAATTTGTGACGGGAACACGTTAACACCCTTAACGATAAGCATATCGTCACTTCTGCCCATTGGCTTATGCATTTTAACAAGGGTACGACCGCAAGAGCATTTTTCACGGCTTAAAATGGTAATATCCTTTGTACGATAACGAAGCAGCGGGAAGGCTTCCTTAGTAATTGAAGTGAACACCAACTCACCCTGACTGCCTTCAGGTAAAACCTCTAGGGTTTCGGGGTCAATAATTTCAGCAATAAAGTGGTCTTCGTTGATGTGCATACCTGTTTGCTCACTGCATTCAAACGCAACACCGGGGCCGCTGGTTTCGGTAAGACCGTAAATATCGAAAGCCTTGATACCAAGCTTTTCTTCAATATCATGGCGCATTTCTTCACTCCACGCTTCAGCACCGAAGATACCTGCCTTTAATTTAATTTGGTCACGAAGTCCGCGTTCGTGAATACTTTCAGCCAAATATTCAGCGTATGACGGTGTGCAACAAATAATAGTTGCACCCAAATCGGTCATAAACTGAAGCTGACGGTCGGTATTACCCGAAGACATAGGAAGTGTTAAGCAGCCAACCTTATGGCTGCCGCCGTTCATACCGGGGCCGCCTGTGAAAAGGCCGTAACCGTAAGAAACCTGACAAACATCTTCATTTGTACCGCCTGCCGCAACAAGTGCACGGGCACAGCAATCCTCCCACAAATCAACGTCATGCTGAGTATAGAAAGCAACTACGCGCTTGCCGGTTGTACCTGAGGTTGACTGAATTCTTACACAATCGACAAGGGGTTTTGCCAAAAGTCCGTAAGGATATGCATCTCTAAGGTCGTCCTTTGTTAAAAAGGGTAGCTTATGTAAATCTTCAATGCCCTTAATATCATCAGGTGTTACACCCTTTTCTTCCATCTTCTTGCGGTAGTAAGGTACGTTATCCCAAACGTGCTTCACCTGTGCAACAAGTCGTTCGTTTTGAAGCGCGACCATTTTTTCACGGCTGGTGCACTCCATTTCCTGTTGATAATATTTTTCCATTATTAATTACGCCTCTTTACCTAATAAAAATGCTTTTTTATTGAGTTCCAAAAATTTTTGGGGAACACTTTGTTCGATTGCGGTTATCCAATCTTCCTCGGTAAAATCAAAATACTTTGACAATTTGCCCATTAGCACAATATTAACCGCTTTAGAAGTGCCGGCCTGTTCGGCAAGCGACAACGCATCAATAGCATCCAAATTTATGCCTAAGGCTTTGATTTTAGTCTCCAATTCCTTAGGGTATTCACACGCACCGATAATAACGGGCATAGGGTTAACCTCTTGTGTATTGGTAATAATTGTACCGCCGTCCTTAAGGTATTCTACCCAACGGGCCGCCTCTAAAATTTCGAAGGAAACTATATAATCGGCCTCGCCCTTGTCAATAACGGGTGAATAAACCTTATCGCCGTATCTTACATAGGTAACAACGCTACCTCCGCGCTGGCTCATACCGTGAACCTCGCTAACCTTAACGTCGTAGCCCTTTGATAAAAGAATTCGGCCCAAAAGCTTACTTGCCAAAAGTGTACCCTGTCCGCCAACGCCAACAATCATAATATTTTTAGTTTGCATTGCTTTTATGCCTCCTTCACAGCTTCGAAAACATCAAATTTGCACATTTGTGCGCATACGCCACAGCCTGTGCAAAGGGTATTATCAATTTTAACCTTACCGTCAATTACGCTGACTGCAGGACAACCGATTCTCATACAAGATTTACAACCTATGCACTTATCGGTATTAACCTTAATAGGACCTGCATGCTTAACATATTTCAAGAGCGCACAGGGTCTGCGAGAAATAATAACGCTAGGTTCTTCTTTTTGAAGTTCCTCTTTGATAACGGTATCACATTCAGCAAGATTATATGGGTCAACCACACGAACACTATTGATACCAACACTTTTGCAAAGGGCTTCTAAATCAATTTTACTGCAGGGGTCACCCTTTAAATTATAGCCTGTTGTGGGATTTTGCTGGTGCCCTGTCATACCTGTAATTGAGTTATCAAGAATAATTACGGTTGAATTTGAGCCGTTGTATGCAATGTTGATAAGACCTGTAACACCCGAATGCATAAAGGTTGAGTCCCCGATAACTGCAACGGTCTTGCCGTCGGTTTCACCATCATTCGCCTTATTAAAGCCGTGAAGACTGGAAACCGATGCACCCATACAAATAGTAGTATCAATTGCGGCCAGAGGTGCAACAGCACCTAAGGTATAACAGCCAATGTCACCCATAACGGTAAGCTTGTTTTTCTTTAAGGTGTAGAAAAGACCGCGGTGTGGACAGCCTGCACACATAACAGGTGGGCGCATAGGAATATTTTCCGAAAGGGCAACACCCTTGGGTGCCACCTCGCCCAATTTTTCAGCAACCAAATTTTGACTAAATTCGCCAATATTGCCGAAAATTTCTTTTCCCTGAACGGCAACGCCAATGTTTTTACAATGTGTTTCAATAATACCGTCAAGCTCTTCTACAACAATTACGCTTTTAACCTTAGCGGCAAAGTCCTTAATTTTATTAACAGGAAGCGGGTTTATCATACCAAGCTTTAGTACGGGGTATTTATCACCAAAAACCTCCTTAACATACTGATAGCTTGTAGAAGAAGTGATAATACCAACAGTATTGTCGCTACCATCTTCAATTCTGTTAAACCAAGCTGTTTCAGCATAAGCAATTAAATCGAGTGTGCGCTGTTCAACAATGGGGTGGCGCTTTTTGGCGTTACCCGGCATCATTATGTATTTTTCGCCCTGCTTTTCATAGGGCTTAGCGTCAGGCATTACCCTTTCGCTTTCCTCAATAATACTTTGTGAGTGAGCAACACGTGTGCACATTTTAATAAAAATGGGTGTGTCGAACTTTTCGGAAATTTCAAATGCTTCCTTAACAAACGCAATAGATTCCGCACTGTCACTGGGTTCAAGCATAGGAATTTTAGAAGCAATTGCATAATGACGGGAATCCTGCTCATTCTGTGAGGAATGCATACCGGGGTCGTCAGCAACACCGATAATAAGACCTGCATTAACACCTGTGTAAGCAACCGTAAACAGTGGGTCAGCCGCAACGTTAACACCAACGTGCTTCATACCGCAAAAGCTGCGCTTACCTGCTAAGGAAGCGCCAAAGGCGGTTTCTAAAGCTACCTTTTCGTTAGGAGCCCATTCGGCATAAATTTCGCTGTATTTTGCAGCATATTCAGTAATTTCGGTACTTGGTGTACCCGGATAGCTGGACACAAACGAGCAGCCCGCTTCAAAAAGACCGCGAGCAACAGCCTCGTTGCCTAGCATAAGTTTTTTCATTTATTTACACCTCAGTTATTTATATAAAATTATAATATTTATATTATACAGCGTTGCTATAACAAAAGCAAGACGGGAATTATTAAAAAAACCCTTGTCTTACTTTTTTATTTATCTTTATTACTATTCCTCTAAAGCACGCTTTGCAGAAACGGTAACCGTTGCATCATATCCGGCAAATTTACTGTCAACATTTTGGGGCTTTGACTTTTGTGTAAGCAGGCTGATGATAGGCACAAGCACAAGACCGCCAACCATTGCAAACACACCCGAATGAAGCGAGGTTTTAAATATAAAGCCTAAAATTTCACCGGGAAGCGTAATAATACCCAAAGATTTAAGCAACTGAATTAAGGTTACGCCCACACCAAAGCCAAAGGATGTCCAAACAGCCGCACGGGTTGTTTTTTTCCAGTAAAGGCCGTACATAAACGGTGCCAGAAACGAGCCTGCAAGCGCACCCCAGGAAACACCCATCATTTGTGCGATAAACATTGATTTTGACCAGATAGAATCCTTAAGTATTGCTATAACAGCTGAAAGTACAATAAAGAAAACAATAAGCAAGCGCATTACTAAAAGCTTCTTTTTTTCATTGCTGTTCTTTTTCTCTTCGGGGATGATAACATCCAATGTAAGAGTGGAGGCCGAAGTAAGCACAAGAGATGAAAGTGTTGACATTGAAGCTGAAAGCACAAGCACGATAACAATTCCGATTATGTAAGGTGATAGATTGGAAAGCATTGTAGGAACAATGGTGTCAAACTTGCCACCTGCTGCGGCAAAGGCTTCCTCGCTTACGAAGAGCTTACCGTAACCGCCAAGGAAGTAGCAGCCGCCCGCAACAATAATTGCAAAAACTGTTGAAATAATTGTGCCCTTTTTAATGGCAGCTTCATTAGAGATTGCATAAAATTTACCAACCATTTGAGGAAGTCCCCAAGTGCCAAGCGAGGTAAGAAGCACAACAACAATTAGGAAAACCGGGTCAGGACCTGCAAAGGAAGCATATTCCCAACCGCTTTTTTCAACCAATAATTCGGTCGATTTCATAAAGCCGCCGTTTTGCTGAAGAACTGCAAGAATTACAGCAACAATACCGACGAGCATTACAATACCCTGAATAAAGTCGTTTATTGCGGTTGCCATATACCCGCCGAAAATTACATAAACACCTGTAAGCGCCGCCATTACAACAATGCAAACCCAGTAAGGAATTTCAAACGCAATGTTAAATAGGCTTGAAAGACCGTTGTAAAGGGATGCGGTGTAAGGAATAAGGAAAATAAACACTATAACCGATGCCGCAATTTTTAAAGCCTTGGAATCGTAACGCTTTTGAAAAAAGTCAGGCATTGTTTTAGAATTTAGGTGCTGTGTCATAACACGGGTGCGACGGCCTAAAATAACCCAAGCCAAAAGCGAACCGATAAACGCATTACCAAGACCTATCCAAGTAGATGCCAAACCGAAATTCCAACCGAACTGACCCGCATAGCCAACAAAAATAACTGCCGAAAAGTACGAAGTACCGTAAGCAAAGGCGGTAAGCCATGGACCAACACTGCGTCCCCCCAGCACAAAGCCGTTTACGTCGGTTGCGTGCTTTTTACAGTAAAAACCAACTGTGACCATTACTGCAAAAAAAACGACCACAAGTATACCTGTAAAAATTTCTGCTGTCATTTTTAAGACCTTCTTTTATCCTTTTAATTTTAACTGTTAATTTGTGCTTCTACAAGACTTACCTTGCAATATTTTTCGCGAAGCACGGGCTTTTCAATTTTACCTGTTGGGTTACGGGGAACCTTGTCGAAAATAATTTTTCTCGGTCTTCTGTAACGGGGAAGCTTTTGACAAAATTCGCTGATTTCCTCTTCCGTACAGGTTACGTCTTCCTTAACTTCAATAATTGCGGCAGCAATTTCGCCAAGACGGGCATCAGGAAGACCAATAACCGCAACGTCCTTAATTTTATCGAATTTGCGAAGCTCATCCTCAATTTGAACGGGATAGAGGTTTTCACCGCCCGAAATTACAACGTCTTTCTTACGGTCAACAAGGTAAATAAAGCCATCCTCATCGGTTTTAGCCATATCACCCGTGTAAAGCCAACCGTCCTTTAAAATTTCGTTTGTAGCTTCTTCATTTTTATAATAGCAGTCCATAACACCGGGGCCTTTAACTGCCAACTCACCAACATCACCGGGGGCAACCTCGTTACCCTTGTCGTCAATGATTTTAACCTCCCAAAGATAGCCTGCCTTACCAATTGCGCCAACCTTATGTACATTTTCAACACCCAAGTGAACACAACCGGGGCCAATGGATTCACTAAGACCGTAGTTAGTGTCATACTGATGGTTGGGGAAATATTTAAGCCAACGGCGGATAAGTGACGGTGGTACGGGCTGTGCACCAATATGCATTAAGCGCCATTGTGACAAAAGATAGTCGTCCAATTTAATTTTGCCCGATTCAATTTCATCCAACAAATCCTGCGCCCAAGGCACCAAAAGCCAAACAATTGTGCACTTTTCTTCAGTAACGGTGCGCAAAATCCATTCAGGCTTAACACCGCGTAAAAGCACTGCCTTACTGCCCGACAAAAGACTGCCAAACCAGTGCATTTTAGCACCTGTGTGGTAGAGCGGAGGTATGCAAAGGAAAACGTCATCCCTTGTTTGACTGTGGTGTTTTTGTTCGGTATAGCAGGAGGCAACAAGCGCACGGTGGCGGTGAAGAATTGCCTTTGGAAAGCCTGTTGTACCCGATGAAAAGTAAATTGCGCCAAAATCGTCCTCAGTAAGCAATACAGGTGGCGCTTGAGTTGAGCAAAAGTTCATAAGATATGCACCGTCTTCGGCATAATCAGGCTTACCCTTACCAACAAAGAACATTGTTTCAATTTTAGGAAGCTCGTTATAAACCGTGTCCATACGGCCAACAAATTCGGGCCCGAAAACCAATACCGAACAGTCAGCCAAATCAAGACAATACTTAATTTCCTCACCTGAATAACGAAAGTTTAGAGGTACTGCAATACAGCCTGCCTTTAAAATACCAAAATAAACGGGCAACCATTCAAGCGAATTCATTAAAAGAATAGCCACCTTTGTACCCTTTTGAAACCCACGGCTTAAAAGTAAGTTTGCAAAGCGGTTTGCTTTGCGGTCAAATTCACTCCAGGTAAGCTCGCGCCTGTAGGGTGCATCAATTGCACTTTCAATAAGGCTTGCCTCACGCCAGGTAACCGCTTTGTCACGGTCTTCCGAAGGGTTAACTTCAACTAACGCAACCTCTTCACCATATAATCTTGCATTTTTTTCCAAAAAGTCGGAAATTACCATTTTTATCCTCCTAAAACACTTTAGCGATTTAACACTTTAACAGTTTAACACTTTAAAGCGTTATTGTCAAGCATATTACGACAAAATTTTGTTGTTTTTTTTACTTTATATGGTATAATCTATTTAAAGCGAGGTGTTTTAATTGTTTAAAAAGCTTATGGCGGCATTTTTATGCCTGCTTTTAATATTTTCACTTACAGCCTGCAGCTTAAATATTAAGCTGCCTGTCAATCAAAACGAATCTAACCCACCCTCTGAAATTGAAGGCTCTTCCGATAATACGACAACCTCACCTGATATAAACTCCACCCCTACAAAGCCGCAAGGCTCGGGTAATAATTCGTCAGGTATTATTGTAAAGCCAAGCCCAAACACAAGCAGTCAGAACAGTACTGTTTCATCCCCTGTAATTGAAGCACCGACGCCGCCCGACACACACCACACGGCCCTTTTAAAAGAAAGCTATTATCAATATTCTACACTTGGAGCTAACGGTAAAAAGGTTTATAACGATATTTGCGCCGCAATTGAGGCAACACAAAATGTCGTTCACCTTTCAAGGTACAACATCAGCTATGATGAAATGTGGATAATTTACCAAAAGGTTATCGCTGATAACCCGCAGTATTTTTGGGTAAGTAAATTTATTCAGTACACACATTGGAATGAAAACGGCAACGAAAAAATTGTTGATTTGTTTTTGTTTTATACCGATGGTGAAATAACCGATAATTTGGGTGAAAACGGCCAGCTTTCCTCGGTTGCAAGCCGTGATAAGATCGGCAGTCAGATTGAAGCGGTAAACCAAAAGCTTGAGGCGATTTTATCCACTATACCGTCAAGCTATACCGATGTTGAAAAGGAGCGCCTTATTCACGACATTGTGCTTTCACAAATAAGCTATGACCATTCGGCCGTGGGGCAGTCTCTCAGCCGTGTTAATTATTCCCGTGTTTATGACATTTACGGAGCACTTATAAACAAAAAAGCCGTTTGTGAGGGCTATTCACGGCTTTTCCAATATCTTTGCTATCAGGTGGGCTTAAATGCAACCTTTGTTAACGGCACAAGCGATAATCAGGCACATGCATGGAATGCCGTAAAGCTTGACGGTGACTGGTACCATATTGACACCACTTGGGACGACGGTTCAACAAACGGTATTCCCCTTTATGATTATTTTAATTTAACCGCTGAGCAAATAAGCTTAAGCCATATTATTGATAACGAATTTTTATCTGTACCGAGTGCTACTGCAACCGAGCTTAGCTTTACCAACACCTTTGGTATGATGCTTAAAAATCTTGTATCTACCCCGCTTAATTACCAAAAAGCCATTGACTACGCGGTAAAATTTAAAAGCCCGTATATTCACATTATGACCAACAACAAAACCGCTACACATATGTACGGTGGCTTTTTAATGGCGTATGTTTTTAATTCTAACAGTGATATACAACGGTATATAAAAGAAAAGGGCTACAGCTTAAAATTCGATGAAAGCAGCACTCCTTATACCGACACATGTATTTTTTTAAAGTGCAAATAAAATTAAAGGACTTGACTAAAGGCGTTGTACCCGTAAGGATACAACGCCAGTTTTATTCGCCAAAGGCGAGTTATATTGCTACGCAGTGATATTTGGACTAAAGTCCAAGTGATATTGCCTTCGGCAGTTTATGAGCGAATAAAATAACACTGAAACCGTAAGGTTTCAATAACACTATTGCCGCAAGGCAATAATATCACTCCGACAAGGTCGGAATATAACTTGAAAGGCGATTAGTTTTTATGTATAATAGATTTAGAGGTGATAACTGTGGCTGAGATAAAGCAAAAGTGTTTGCAAAGAAAACAGTTTTTCTTTGTCGTGATATGAAATCGAGTCATAAGGAATCGGTTTTAATTAATCAATTACTTCGCTCA
>SVPF01000038.1 GCA_015066005.1 Oscillospiraceae bacterium | reverse complement strand
GGAACTGTGATTGTCTTTTTGTCTGTGTCAAGAATAATACGCATAATGCGCACCTCCAAAAATAAAAAATGTATGACAATTTACGCGCGGCGCAAAAAATCATACATACAATTATATATATATATATTGTCAAGCATTTTGACGAAGAAACTTCAAAATTATTCCATTTTGTTGCAAACGAATAAAACCGCACGAAAACGAACGATTTTACGGTGATTTTGTCACAATTAAACGGAATACAATTAAATGTTTTACGTTGCAACGATAACGGCAAAAATTTATTGCATTTGGTCGCGGTGCGTGCGTAATTCAGAAGATTGCCGCTATCGTTTTGCAAATATCCCAAAACGCGCCCCGCCGTCTTTACTATACAAGCCGTAACGCTCCGTTATTTTATTTTTTTAAAAAAATATTGTATAATATTTATAGAAAGTAAGAAAAGAATTACTTTATAAAATAAATGGAGAAAAAGGAGAAAAAATATGAAACAAAATTTTATTTTTGATGATTTCATCAAGGGTTTAGACAAAAATTTATAGGCGCAATTATCTTATTATTTTCGCAAGGAAATGATATTAAAAGATTTTGCCAAAAGCAAGGAAATTCAGGCATTAAAAGCAGAAATTACCCAAGACGTATTGAATAGTGTATCAATAAGCATTGAAAACAAGGTGCGGCAAGTTCTTGATGAACTCTTTAAAGAGTTTAACATTTAAGGGGGATTGACTATGCCTGAAACATATCCAAACCAAAGAATGATTACTGTACACCGAGAAGAAGTAAAAAGTGATTTTCTCGGTATAAAAAATGAGAATTGGCAAGCTGCAAGCCGAGATTTAGGCGCACACGCTTTAAGGTTGTATTTATATCTTGCCGCTAATGCAGACAACTACTCTTTTGCCTTATCCCCTGCGGATATTAGACAAAGAATAGGTATGCCAAACTCAACATATCGAGACCAATTTATGATATTAGTTGATAAAGGGTATTTGGTACAAAGCGGTAATAATAGATACGATTTTTATGAAGTACCGCAAACGCGCCGCGCACCTATTCAAACTGAAAATTGCGCGCCGCTCGGCATAGATTTTGAAAATGCTACGAATGACGGTTTTTATCAAACGACAACCGCGCAAGGTAATACGGCAAAGAATAGAGAAATAAATAATAGAGATATTGAGAAAAATACCTCTATAAATAATGAAACTCTTTATCCTGAAAGAGTAGTATATATTACTTCACCAATAGCAGAGGGTAAAAAGCGACCACCTGAAAAACAAGAAGTTCCAAAAGGTGAGTTTATATTTTAATAAAAGAACGAGCAGAAGATTTTATTTCTTCCGCTCGTTTTTTCTTTGCTATTGGCTTTTATTCTGCTTTATTTGCGGTTATGCCGCTCCCGCTATAATTATCCCTTATTTATATTAACAAATAAGGGAGCGGCTTGTGCGGCGCGTTTAAGTCTATCTTTTTAATGTTATACGCGCGCCGCCTTGTTTCATTTGCGCAAGTGGTGAAAAGTTATCGTAATTCTTTGTAAGGTCGGCATTAAAAACCGCGCAATAATGTTTTGTCATTTCTAATGTTGAATGACCTAACAACTTTTGGAGCGTGAACGCGTCACCACCGCAATCAATTAAATACTTTCTCGCAAAGGTATGCCTAAATAAATGAATACTTGTTTTATTAACTCCGCGGCGCGTGTTGTAGCGTGATATTGCAATGCGTAAACCATTTTCAGTTAGCGGCAAACCATTTTCGGTGCAGAATAGATAATCTTCATCATTGCCTTTTCTAAAACGCAAGTATTCACGCAATATCTTAATCATTTCACTACATAAAGGTATCACTTGCGCCCTGCGGTTTTTGGTATGCCTATAATGAACAAGTCCATTATCAAAATCAATGTCGCGTATTTGTATTGCCCTGATAGTCGCGGCGCGGCTACCACTATTTAAAAGGAAATTAACAATAACCCAATCGCGATATTCTGCAAAGCCGCATTTTCTAATATCAGGCTTTTTCAATAGTTTTTCGAGTTCTCGGTCTGTGTATGTATCTTTTACAGTTTCTACACCCTTGTAGAGTTTCATATTTATTTGAGTTATACATTCTTCATTACACCACGAGAAAAACGCTCTCAAACACCTTGTATATGTACTTATGCTATTGGCGGATATTTCCGCGCCGCGCATACTTTCAATCATACTATCTAAATCGCTTTTGGTTAGGTCGGTTATATCCTTGTAAATATCCAAGTGGTGAGCAATCGCGTGAAAATGATAGTTATAACTTTGAATTGTTTTGTCGGCAAGTCCTTTTGTTTTGCGTGAAATAATAAAGTCCTTAAATGTTTCCTCAATACTTGCGCCCTGATGAAGTGTAATTTTAGCCATTTTTCTTGTCTCCTTGATTTTCATTTTTTATATCAAAAATCAAGAGTACAGATTTTTTTACTAAAATATAAGAAAAACCCCTGAAACTCAATGTTTCAGGGGTTTTTGGTGATCCATCGGGGATTCGAACCCCGGACACCTTGATTAAAAGTCAAGTGCTCTACCGTCTGAGCTAATGAATCATTTAGACAGCTTTAATATTATATCAAGCATGATTACAATTGTCAACAAAAAATTTAAAATTTATAAAAAAAGTTAAAATAAATTATTGCTGTCAAAGCCAATTGAAGCATAACAATAACAGGTATTCCCACCATAAATTTATTCTTTCGTGTTTTATGGTGAATTATTCGCATTGTTATATACATAGCAACACCGCCGCCTATAACCGAAAGCACCATAAGTGATTTTTCGCTTATACGCCTGCTGCCGTTACGGGCGGCTATTTTATCAATTGTTACTGCTATAGCTGAAATTGCACTTACTATTATTAAATACAAAACAAAATATTCCATATTAAACTTCCGTTTATCTTTTTTATAAATATACCACATTTAAACGGCTTTTTCAATCTGCTTTTTAAGCTTTGAAATTATGCGCTTTTCCAAACGCGAAATGTACGACTGTGAAATACCCAAGGTGTCAGCAACCTCTTTTTGAGTAAATTCCTCATAGCCGTTCATACCAAAGCGCATTTCCATAATTTGCTTTTCACGGGGCGAAAGCTCGTTAACAAAGCTCTTTAAAATAACCCGTTCATCCTCCTGCTCTACTCCACGGCCAACCTCATCGCAGTCGCTGCCCAAAATATCCGACAGCAAAAGCTCGTTCCCGTCCCAATCAATATTAAGCGGCTCGTCAATTGAAATTTCATTCTTTTGCGCCGAATTTTTGCGAAGATACATTAAAATTTCATTTTCAATACAGCGTGAAGCGTATGTGGCAAGCTTAATATTTCTGTCCGCGCAAAAGGTATTAACCGCCTTTATAAGACCAATTGTACCAATTGAAATTAAATCCTCAATATTAATGTTTGGTGTGTCAAACTTTCGCGCAATATAAACTACCAAGCGCAGATTATGCACAATTAAAATATCCTTTGCTTTTTTGTCATCTCGCGAGAGCAGCATGGCCTCCTCCTCGGCATTAAGCGGTGGAGGAAGCGTTTGCGCGCCATTTATATAATGCGTCGGCTTAATGAAGCCGATTTTAAGTAAAAAAAGATAGAATAAAGCTTTAATTTTCATAAAAATCACCCTAAAATTTTTGGATTAATTATTGCTTCGCCATCAGCTAAAGCGGTTTTGGAAAACGCCAGAATTGGCTTATCAAGATTTACGCTTTTGTTTTCATAACAAACCACCGCCTTGTCGCACCGCACCCCTTCGAGCATATCTACACCCGAAACTGTGCTGCAGGGCAGCAGTCTGTATCGGCTTTTAAGGGCTGTGTTTCCTTGAATTTCACCTTCCCCGAAAAGCTTTAACATTACACTTTTATCACATATAATAATTTCACCCTGAGAAAAAACATCCTCAATAGAATTCCCGGTGTCAACAATTGCGGTAAGGCTTACGCTTTTGCCCTGTGCATAAACAATTATATTACACCGTTTTGCCGTTATTGCCCTGCGCGAAAAAATTTTATAAAGAACAGAAAAAGCAATATAACCCAAAACCGTAAAAGCAATTAAATGCACAAGCGAAATATTAAAATAAACCACCGAATTATTTATAACCATACCTTTTGGTGAAAATAGCAGCCACACGGCATACATACTGCCGCCATACCCTGCTGTTACCAAAAACAAAAGGCAAGCACTTTTTAAAAACTGTCTTAAAGTGTTATAACCAAAAGCAACAATACACATAACGCTGCAAACGGTAGTTTTTAAAATCACCTCTAGCCAAAGGGAAAGCGGCGGCAAAAATATGTAAAGAGCTGACAGTGCCCCCAAAAATGCCGATAGTACCAAGCGATAGGTTTTTGGTGATTTGTGTAAAACCTTAGAAACCGAAAGCAGTAAAAAATAATTTACCAATAGGTTTAAAAAAATTAAAACGTCGGCATAAACAATCAATGTAATCACCCAAAAGCAATTATACTATATAGATTTTAAAAAAATTGTCGTATATAAGTAATGAAAAATAAATTGGGGTTTAGCACTTACGCGAGGTAATAAGTAAGAGGTAATAGTGAATAGGTTCGGTGTCGCTTCGCGATGGATTAAAATTGTTGATTTTATTAATTTAATTGTATATTCGTAGGGGCGATTCACGAATCGCCCGACTGTGCATAGCTGTAATTTACGGACAATTCATGAATTGTCCCTACGATGTGCCACCAATTCAACTAAGCGATAAACTATAATTTAACATTTTTCGTTATAAAATAAAAAATTAATATTTAATTAATAACTATTGCAAAAATATATGGTAATATGGTACAATAATATGAATAATTTTGTCACGGAGGTTTACTTATGATTGAAGTATCCGGTCTTAGTAAAAGATATGGCACTCATCTTGCTGTAAGTGATGTAAGCTTTAGCATCCAAAAGGGCGAGGTTGTGGGCTTTTTGGGTCCTAACGGTGCCGGTAAATCAACTATTATGAATATTTTAACAGGTTATCTATCCTTAACACAGGGCAAGGTTTCTATTGATGGCTTTGATGTTATGGAATATCCTGAAGAGGCGAAAAAGCGTATTGGCTATCTTCCTGAAATTCCTCCGCTTTATATGGATATGAAGGTTAGCGAATATCTTGCATTTATTTTTGACCTTAAAAAAGTTAAGTTCCCTAAAAGCGCACATATAAACGAGGTTATGAAGCTGGTTAAAATTGACCACGTTTCAAACCGCCTTATTAAAAACCTTTCAAAAGGCTACCGTCAACGTGTAGGCTTTGCGGGTGCACTTATCGGCAACCCTGACGTACTTATTTTGGACGAGCCCACCGTTGGTCTTGACCCCAAGCAGATTATTGAAATTCGTAATCTGATTTCACGCCTTGGTAAAAACCATACCATTATTTTGTCTTCACATATTTTGTCTGAAATTCAGGCGGTTTGTAAGCGTGTAATTATTATAAACAAGGGTCAGATTATTGCTGACGATACACCTGAAAATCTTTCCGAACGCCTTTCTAATGATAAGTCAATCGTTGCAAGGATTATGTGTAGCGAAAAGGATATGCTTGAGGCACTTTCATCTATTAAGGGTGTTAAATCGGTTACTTCTCTTGGTTGTAAGGAGCCCGGCAGCTATGACTTCCTTATTGAGCCCAAGGAAAACTGTGACGTTCGCCGTGATGTGTTTGAACGAGTTTCTTCACGCAGTAAAACACTTTTATCACTTTCAAGCAATCAAATTTCGCTTGAACAGGTATTCCTGCGTTTAACTGAAGCGGGAAGCTATGAAGAAGCCCGCAAGCTTTTAGGTTTTAATGATGTTAAGACTGAAGAAAATGAAGAAAAAAAGGAGGCGGCTAACTAATGACTGCAATATTTAAACGTGAATTTAAAGCATTTTTTGCTACCCCTGTCGGCTATATTGTTTTGGCCGCGTTCTATTTGTTTTCGGGCTATTATTTTACCATTATTTATACAATGGGCAGCCCCGAAGTGCAAAACATTATTATGACCCTTTCAACCGTTATAGTTTTCGTAACGCCGCTTCTTACAATGCGACTTATGAGTGATGATAAGCGTATGAAAACCGACCAGGCGTTACTTACCGCGCCCGTAAGCCTTTATTCAATTGTTTTGGGCAAGTTTTTGGCCGCTTTAGCTGTTTATGCTTTAGGCTTTGCGCCAACAATAGTTTTTGAATTTATTGTTTTATCAATGGTGGAGGTTAACTTCCTTTCATACCTTTACGCACTTTTAGGCGCAATCTTACTTGGCGCCGCTTTAATTGCAATCGGTATGTTTATTTCATCCCTTACTGAAAGCTCGGTTGTATCGGCAATTTTAACCTTTGTTATTAATATTTTAATTATTTACGCTTCAAGCCTTGGAAGTGTTATTGATATTGGATGGATTGCAACCGTTATTGAAAAAATTGCATTTATTACCGCATTTAATAACTTTGGAAGCACAGTTTTCTCCATTCCCGATGTGTTCTATTTCTTAAGTATAACCGCCGCATTCCTTTTCTTAAGTGTTCGTTCACTTGAAAAGAGAAGATGGGCATAAAAAAGGAGGGTTTTAAAGTGAAAAAGAAAAATGACGAGCTTTTGCAGAATGTTAATAATGAAGCTTTAGAAACCTCTGAAGCGGTAGAGGCCAAAAAGGAAAAGAAGGCTAAAAAGCCCAAAAAGCTTCGTAACCAAGCCCTTTTAAAGCGTGGCGGCTATGCAATGGCTATTACCGCTGCCGTGCTTGCAGGTATTATTGTTTTAAATGTGCTTTTAGGTGTTTTGGCAAAGCGTATTCCCTTGGAATTTGATATGACCCTTGATAAGAAAAACTCTATTAGTGCAGAAAATATTGATTATATTAAGGGCATTGATAAGGAAGTAAAAATTACCGTTTGCGCCAAGGAAAGCGATTATCTTATGTATATGGCAAACTATGCGCCCCAGCTTTACGGCGTTATGGATGACTACAGTAATTATTACGACCAAACCTTAACCCTTATTAACAGGTATGATAACTACAACAGCAAAATTAAGGTTGAATATGTTGACACACAGGATACTAAGTTTACCGAAATCGCTTCAAAATATTCACAGGAGCAAATCGGTTACGGTGACCTTATTGTAACCTGCAACGATGGTACTGCTGAACGCTACAAGGTGGTGGGCTTTCAGGATATTTATGCTCTTGAGGCTGACGAAACCTATGCCGCTTACGGTATGTCGGGCTATACTATAACAGGTAACAACATTGAAACCGCTTTAACCAGCGCAATTGCTTATGTTACAAACAGTGTTGATAAAAAGGTAGCCTTTATTACAGGTCATTCGAAGGATGACTACACCGAAAGCTACCGCCAGCTTTTGAAGACCAACAACTATGAAATTGATGTTATTTCTGATTCAATGATTACAAAGCTTTCAAGCGATTATAACGCAATTTTTATTGTGGCTCCCACTACCGATTTTATTGACAGCGAGCTTGATATTATTTCTAAATTCCTTGATGATGGTGGTAAGTACGGCAAGGGTCTTGTATTTATTGCAGACGCTGCAGCACCATATCTTCCTAACCTTTATGCCTTCTTGGCTGAATGGGGTATTGAGGTTCGCGAGGGCATTATGTTTGAAACAGAAGAAAACAATCACATGCCTGATGAGCCCACAACACTTGGTTCATATCCTTTTGCTGATGATGAAATTTTAAACAGCATTCAAATGTGTATTACGGGTTATAACGTTCCGCTTACACAGGCGTTTGAATCTCATAACACAATTACAACAACACAGCTTGTTGCTACACCTGAAACGGTTGTTAATGCTCCTGTGGGCACTTCAAACAGTTGGACAGGTGCTGATAAGTATAAAAAAGAAACCTTTTCAACTGTTATTCAGGCTAAGCGTTTTAATTATGATGACGACAACAACCCCATTCAAAATTATGTTTTTGCTTTAAGCTCGGTTGAATTTATCCACGGTGATTATAGCGAGACTTCGGCAATTTCAAACAAGAACATTGCATTCAAGGTTGCTGAACGTGCTGTTGGCGCTGAGGATACGGGGATTTCCTTTGTGACAAAGCGAATTGAAAACGAAAGCTTTGCTACTGAGGTTACCGAACTTACACGCAACATCGTGCTTATTGTATTTATGATTTTATTGCCCGTTGCAATGATTGCCGCAGGTATTTATGTTTATATCAGGAGAAAGAACTCATAATGAATAATTTTGACGAAAATCAAAATATAGAAATTACCGAGGAAGCCGACGAGCTTTCTACCGTGTTTGCTGACCCCACCGCACATAAGGTTACTGCCGACAGCAAGAAAAACCCAAATAAAAAGCGCATCATGTCGGTTATTGCAGGTGTTTTGGCGGTAGCGGTTTTAATTGGCGGCACGGTTGCGGTTGTAAAGCTTATTCCCGAAAAAGAGGATGATGACGGTACTACCTCGCAGGCACCGGAAATTACCGTGCTTTCTATGAAGGAAGCCGAAATAAAAAACCTTACCGTTAAGAACAAAAACGGCAGCTTTGTTATGAATAACAAGGTCACTAAGGACGATGACGGCTATGATGAATGCGTTTGGGCGCTTGAAGGCTACGATACGGATGTTATAAGCGATTATGCGCTTTATGACATTGCAACTAATTTCACATCCCTTTCTGCTATGCGTGAAATTACGACAAAAACCGCTGAGGAATGTGGACTTAATAATCCCGCGGTCGATGTTACAATTACCAAGCAGGATAATGCGGTTGTTAATGTTATCGTGGGCGCAAAATCACCCGACGGCAGCGGCGTTTATGTTAAGCTTTCAGGGAAGGAAACAATTTATCTTGTGTCTGGCGCAATTGATGAAGACCTTACCTTTACTGCGCTTGACCTTGCCAACACCAATGCAATTGCCGCTTTAACTTTACCAAGCGGTAACGATAAATATTTAACCAACGGTACAATTTCTTCGTTTGACAGCCTGACAATAAGCGGTAAAAACTTTTCCGAAAAGGTTGTAATTAAGCCCAATCCCGATGAGGTTACTACCGAGCTTCACGCTTTCGTTATTACCTCACCGACCGACCGTATGGCCGAAAACGTTGACAAAGCCTTGGCTGTATTTAATGCTTCCGTAAACGTTTCGGGTGCTTATGCGCTTGACAGCAAGACTGCAACACTTAATAAGCTTGGCCTTAACAAGCCCGATTTGGAAATTACTGCAAAGTTTGGCAAAAATTCATATACCTTCAAATTTAAAAAGCAGGATGACGGTAATTATGCCGTTTGGTACACAGACTGTAAAATGATTAAAATGGTTGCTGCTGACTCGCTTGAAGTGCTGTCATATTCAACCAATAGCTTTTATTCAACCTGGGTGCACTTGCAGTCAATTAACGACCTTAAGGGCTTTATTGTTAAAAGCGAGGGTAAGGAATATAAGTTTGATATAAGCGTTAAGGTTAATGAGGATACCGCTAATGATTATACAATCAAGCATAACGGTAAAACCTTAACCGCAAGCAATTTCCAAAACTTCTATCGTTACTGCATTTCGCTTTATGCAAGTGACTTTGAAATCGGAAAAATTACAACAGATCCCGAATATGAAATTACCTTTGTTTACAGCGATGCCAAGCGTGCTTCCACAAAGATTAAGTTCTACCGTTCAAGCGCAACAAAATATTTGTTCAGCGTTAACGGCGAGGTTATCGGTCATGTAAATGCATCCGATCTCAACCGTATTGCTACTTACGTTAAGCAGGTTGCTAAGGATGAAACCGTAAATGTAATTTAATTTTAAAAAAGCCGTCGTACGACGGCTTTTTTATGTAGGGTTATTGTGTTTTATAAATTGGGGTTTATCGCTTAAGCGAAGTAATAAGTAAGAGGTAATAGTGAATAGGTTCGGTGTCGCTTCGCGACGGATTAAAATTGTTGATTTTATTAATTTAATTGTATATTCGTAGGGGCGATTCACGAATCGCCCGCCAGATATTTGCCAAGTTTTACGGACAATTCGTGAATTGTCCCTACACGATGAGCTCAATTAAATTGGGGTTTATCGCACAGACTATATTGATATTTTGTAGGGACAGGCCTCCCGGACTGTCCGCAAATAAAGTCAAGTTTTAACGGGCAATCGGGGACGCTTGCCCCTACGAATTCTTAATGTGGTTTGTGCTTCATTATCCCGATAAACTATAATTTGAACATAAAAAAGCGGTAGAGCTAATTTGCTCTACCGCTTCATTTTTATTCTTCTCCCTCGGGGAAGTTAAAGTCCTTATTGCTTTCAGGATTTTGTGGCAAACGGTTAATATCAGCCTGATAGCTTGATTCACCGACATTTGCCCTTAAGGTCGCCTTAAAGGTTTTGCTTTCACCGCTTTCGGTAATAACCGTTACGGTAATTTTGTCACCCGCACGGCTTTGCTCAATTATATTAAGCACAACCGCATCATCGGTAGTATCCAAACCGTTAATTTGGACAATTGTATCACCTTTTTTAATCTTACCGTAAAGGTCACTGTCCTCAGCAACCGAATCAACCAGTAATCCAACATATTTATACTGTTTAAGCTCAACCGCAATTGAATTTACCGCAAAGTAGGTAATACCAAGCCTTGCACGGCTAACAACCCTACCCTCTTTAATAAGCTCTTCAACAATATATTTCATTGTTGTGGTTGGTATGGCATAACCAACCGATTCATGCGCTTCAGCAACAAGCTTCGCGGATGTTATACCCACAACCTGACCGTACATATTAACAAGCGCACCGCCTGACGAGCCGGGGTTTATTGGACTGTCGGTTTGAATTAAGCGTGCAGAATAGCTTGAGGTGGTTTGCACGCGGCGGTCTACTGCAGAAACAATACCGCGGGTAATACTTGCTTTGTCGGTAGGCTCGTTCGGGCAGCCAATTGCCACAACACCCTCACCGTAAATGAGCTGGTCGGAATTACCAAAGGTTGCCGCCTTAAACCCATTACCATCCATTTTTAAAACTGCAAGGTCGCTTACGGTGTCACCCGCAACATATTCAGCATCGTATTCCTTACCATCTTGAGTATAAATCTTAAACTTGGGTGCCGCAACGCTTGAATAAATATGGTCGTTTGTGACAATATATCCGTCTTTACTGTAAATTACACCGCTTGCATACGAGGCCGAGCCCTTTTCATTATAAACAATAATACCAACAACACTGTCGCCGACAGCGTCATAAACCTGTGCGGCAGTCATTTCGTTGGTGTCGGCAGGCTTTGCCGCAAGATTAACATTAACCTTTGGCTTATAAACACCCTTGCTTTTGCCCACAAAATAACCCGTAACACACGCTGTGGAAACCAAAATAACCGCCGCCATAATAAATGCGAAAACCTTAAGACCGCGGCTTGATGCCTTATCGTCCTTTTCTGGAACAATTTCATCAACAATTATAGGGTTATACACTGCAGAAAATTCCTCAGCCTGAGCCTCTACAGCTTCCTCGGCCGATATTTCTTCAGTCTTAACCTCGGTAGTAGGTATTTCTTCAATAACCTCATCAGGCTGTTGAACTGTAACCTCTTTATTATTTTCAAAATTATCCATTGCTTTCTCCTTTGGGAAGTATTACCTTAAAGGCAGTGAACTGACCCTGCTTGCTTGCAACCGAAACCTGACCCTTGTGCGCTAAAACAATTGTTTTCACAAGATAAAGTCCAAGTCCTAAGCTGTTTTTAATATCAGAACGCGACTTATCGCCCTTATAAAAGCGTTCAAACACAAAGGGCAATTCACTTTCGGGGATTCCCTCACCGGTATTTTTAACAACAAATGTTATATTATCATTTTCTTCACTTAAAGTAAAGGAAATTTTACCGTTTTGGTCGGTAAATTTAATGGCATTATCAACCAAATTATAAACAACCTGATGAATAAGGTCGCGGTCAGCCGAAATTATTATATCGCTAAGACTGTCAAGCCCTTCAATTTCAAAGCCACCCTTTTCAATGCGCTGTTCCTGACCGATAACAATTGAAAACACCAACTCACGAAAGTTAAAGGGCTCCTTTTTAGGAGTAACCTCGCCCGCTTCAAGCTTAGAAATATCAAGCATACCGTTTACAAGCCGTGAAAGGCGTTTGACCTCACTTGAAACAATTGAAAGGTAATATTCGTGCTTATCCTTGGGTATGGTGCCATCCAAAATGCCGTCAATAAAGCCTGAAATGGTAGTCATTGGGGTACGAAGCTCGTGTGAAACACTGCCTACAAAGCTTCGGCGCATAGTTTCCAATCGGGAAAGTGAATTTGTCATCATATTAAACGAAACTGCTAATTCACCGATTTCATCATCACTTGTAACGGGAATACGTTTTGAAAAATCACCCTTTGCCATTGCTTTGGCTGCATCAGACATACTTTTAAGCGGCTTGGCCATTCTATAGGTTATAAAAACCGAAAACCCAAACATTAACAAAACAGGCACTATTGCCACCCGCACCAATAGCCGTGTGATAGTTCTCATAAGACCTTCTACCTGCTCCATAGGCTTAGTTGCAAACACATAATAGGTTTGGTCAATTTCAAACGAATCTGCCGCTACGCAATAAGGATTGGCGTACATATCCAAATCATCAATTATAGGTCGCTTATCTTTCACTGCGCGGTTTATAACATCCTTTGGAACTATATACGAAGAATGAAGACATTTGGCTTCCTTCTGCCATTCCTCACAGGCACATACCACAACGGTACCATTCTCGTCGGTTACAAACATATCCGCTCCCAGCACACTTGAAAGTGCGTGAGATATTGACAAAAAGTCCTGCTTTAAATTCGCTTCATCACGTTCGGCAATGGTATTTGAAACCTCGGTGCAACTTTGCTTTAAGGATTTATAGGTGCTGCCCGCAACATAATTATTTAGCACAATGGTCATAAGCATTAAAATTGCGATAAGACTTATGCAAATTACTACTCCCGTAATCAAAAAATACCTTTTAAAGAGTCGAAGCTTCATAGATTACTTAACCTCAAATTTATAACCCACACCCCAAACGGTCTTAAGAGACCATTCGTCAGATATGTTTTCAAGCTTTTCACGGATTCTTTTCACGTGAACGTCAACCGTGCGCGAGTCACCGTAATAATCAAAGCCCCAAACCTCATCTAAAAGCTGATCACGGGTATAAACACGGTTGGGATTGCTTGCAAGATGATAAATAAGTTCCAATTCCTTTGGCGGTGTATCAATTGATTTACCGTCAACCACAAGCTCATAATTAGTCAAGTTTATGCGCAGCTTATCATATTTAACCTCGCAAATTTCATCCTTTTCACCATTTGCTGCACGGCGCAAAACCGCCTTAACACGCGCCATAACCTCTTTAGCATCAAAAGGCTTTGTAACATAATCGTCAGCACCAAGCTCTAGCCCTAAAATTTTGTCAAAGGTTTCGCCCTTAGCTGTAAGCATAATAATCGGAACGTTTGATTCCTTCCTAATTTCTCTACAAACCTGCCAACCGTCAAATTTGGGCAACATAATATCAAGCAAAATCAAGTCAGGTTCAAGGTTTTTAGCATAATCAATTGCCTGCTGACCGTCAAATGCGACCATGGTTTTATAGCCTTCCTTTTCAAGATAAAGCCTTAAAAGCTCACAAATATTTTGGTCATCATCAACGACTAATATCTTTTCATCCATAAATATTACCTACCTTCAACTCGATTTTAACACAAACATAATGTAAGAATATTAAAAAAATATGAATTTTTATATCAATGCTTTTCCTAAAAAAAACTGCCCCGTTTTACCGAGGCAGTCGCGCGAAACAAGACGGATTATTCTGCTGATTCTTCCTTCATTTTTGCGAAGCATTCACTGCAGTATACAGGACGGTCGTCACGGGGGAGGAACGGAACCTTAGCCACACCACCGCAAGCTGCACAAACAGCTTCGTGCATCTCCCTTGGCGCCTTTCCAGCATTTTTGCGTTTGTCACGGCAGGGCTTGCAACGCTGCGGTTCATTTACAAAGCCTTTGGATTCGTAAAATTCCTGTTCTCTCGCAGTGAATACGAATTCTTCTCCGCAGTCCTTGCAAACTAGTGTTTTGTCTTCAAACATTTCTTTTACCTCACTTGGTTTTTTTCTTAGCCCGGGACGGAATTACACCGACATCTTTGCTTCCAACGTTCTTCTATTTTAAACTACACGAGCATATATAAACAACAGTAAACTGTTATTTTTTTAGTTTTTTACGAATGCGAGAAAGCGCATTATCAACCGATTTTTCAGTCACGTTAAGGCTTTCGGCTATATCCGCATAGGACAGCCCCGCCAAGAACATTTGCAAAACCTCAAATTCCATTTTTGAAAGCTCTACCTTAATGCTTTTGGTTAGGTTAGCATAATCCTCTTTTTCAATTATAATTGCTTCGGGGGTAGAATTATCACTTATATCTGCCCCCTCTAAAGAGGAAAGCATTTCATCGGGTATGTTCTTTTGTGCACCGTTTTTGCGTGCAAAAGAATATACTGACCTTTTAATACACAGTGAGGCAAAAGTCGAAAAAGAAGACTTTTGCAAATCATAAGTTTTTATAGCATTATAAAGCGCAATTGTTGCTTCCTGAACGGCATCATCAACATACGGCGCCGGCAAACAGCCCTTTGCGGTTGAAACAATTACGGACATATAATGTTCAATTATAAAGGGCAGTAGGTGATACTCGCCTTCATTGATAAGCTTAACGGCCATTTCTTCCGAAATTGTTTGGCCATTTTCAACAATAATATTCCTCATTTGTTCACCAAATTAGCTTAATTGCCTATAACATTAGTATAATACATTAAAACCTTTTTGTTGTCAAGCATTTTACTGAATTATACTAATTTTTCGCAAATAATACTAATTTACAACTTAAATATTGACAAAACTATCACAAAAATACTATAATATCAGCAAGGAGGCTGTTAGCTATGATTAATGAAAAATACCTTATTTGGTGCGAAAAAGCCACAAAAGACCCCGATTTAGTAAAAGAACTTAAAGAAATGGCCGGAAATGATGAGTTGATTTCCGATGCATTTTATACAGAGCTTGAATTTGGTACTGCAGGTCTTCGCGGTGTTATTGGCGCAGGCACTAACAGAATGAATATTTACACGGTTGGTCAGGCTTCACAGGGCCTTGCCGATTATGTTAATTCTATAACTAAAAACGGCAGTATTGCCATTAGCTACGACAGCCGCATTAAGTCGGATATGTTTGCAAAAGCATCAGCCGAGATTTTTGCCGCTAACGGATTAAAGGTTTATATGTACAGTGAGCTTATGCCCACCCCCATGCTTTCCTTTGCGGTTCGACGTCTTAAATGTGATGCAGGTGTTATGGTGACCGCAAGTCACAATCCTGCAAAATATAACGGCTATAAGGCATACGGTGCCGACGGTACCCAGTTAGGACCCGAAGCCGCCGATTATGTGCTTTCAATTATGAAAAGCGTTGATGCTTTTACCGGTGTTAAAACTACCGATTTTGACCTTGCGGTTAAAGAGGGCAAAATTGAATATATTGGTGAAGATATTATTAACGAATATCTTGAAGCTGTTAAAGCTCAGCAAATTGAAAAAGGGCTTGATATGTCAAACCTTAATTTAATTTATTCACCCTTAAACGGCACAGGCAATAAACCCGTTAGAGAAATTTTAAAGCGTGTCGGCCTCACAAATATTACGGTTGTTCCCGAACAGGAATTACCCGACGGTAACTTCCCGACTGCGCCCTACCCCAACCCCGAAATTCGCCAGTCGTTTGAATGTGCCCTAAAGCTTGCCAAAACCATCCCTGCCGACTTATTGCTTGCCACCGACCCCGACTGTGACCGTGTTGGTATTGCTGTCAGACAAAATGGTGAGTATCAGCTTATAACAGGTAACGATGTTGGCGCACTTTTGCTTTACTATATACTTTCACGCAAAACCGCAAGCGGCACCCTTCCCAAAAATCCAATTGCGGTAAAAACCATTGTTACTTCGGAAATTTGTCAAAAAATATGCGATGATTTTGGCTGTCAGCTTATAAATGTGCTTACCGGCTTTAAATTTATTGGCGAGCAAATTTCAATTTTAGAAGCCACAAACGAACAAAACCGTTTTGTTTTGGGCTATGAGGAAAGCTACGGCTATTTAGCGGGCGACCACTGTCGCGATAAGGATGCTGTTGTAGCTTCAATGCTTATTTGTGAAATGGCTGCATACTATAAGCACGAGGGCAAAACCCTTATTGATGTGCTTAATGCCATTTATGACAAATACGGCTACTTCTACTGCAGTCAAACCAGCTTCACCTGCGAAGGTCAAAGCGGCATGGCAAGAATAAAGGGTATTATGGACGATCTTCGCACTAATCCGCCCAAGGCTATTGGCGGCAGCAAGGTTATAAAAATTAACGATTATAAAACATCGATTTCTTATAATTTGGAAAATGGCGAAGAAACTAAAATTACCCTTCCCTCTTCAAATGTTTTGTCATACTTTATGGAGGACGGCTGCAGCCTTATTGTTCGCCCTTCGGGTACAGAACCGAAAATTAAGCTTTATATCGGCGCTGTGGAAAGCACGCACGAAAAATCGTTAACAAAGCGTGCCGAGCTTACAGCCGAAGGAACCGTTCTTTTAGGCTTTTAAATTTAAAGGGCAAGCATAAAGCCTGCCCTTTTATTTGTGATAAGGAGATTTTATGAACATTACAGCAGACATAAAATATATTGGGGTTAACGACCGCGAAATTGATCTTTTTGAAGGTCAATACACCGTACCGAACGGAATGGCATATAATTCATATTTAATTATGGATGAAAAAATTGCAGTTATTGACACGGTTGAAAAGCGTTTCACTAATGAATGGCTTGAAAAGCTTGAAAGTGAGCTTTCGGGCAAAAGTCCCGATTATCTTATAGTTCAGCATATGGAGCCCGACCATTCGGGAAGTATTAAAGCTTTTTGCGAAAAATATCCTGAAACCATTGTTGTTGCAAACACCAAGGCCTTTAATATGGTTAAAAACTTTTTCGGCACCGATTTGGCTGATAGACAAATGTCCGTTGGTGAAAATGACACATTAAATTTAGGCAAGCACACCCTTACCTTTATTACCGCTCCAATGGTACACTGGCCCGAGGTTATTATGACCTATGACAGCACCGATAAGGTACTTTTTTCAGCCGATGCCTTCGGTAAATTTGGCGCATTTGACTGTGAAGAGGAATGGATAGACGAAGCAAGACGTTATTACATTGGCATTGTAGGTAAATATGGCGTGCAGGTTAATGCAGTGCTTAAAAAAGCGGCAGGGCTTGATATTCAAAAAATTTGTGCACTGCACGGTCCTGTTTTGTCTGAAAATTTAGGTTATTATCTTAGCTTATATTCAAAATGGGCAGGCTACGAAGCCGAAGAAGAAGGCGTTTTAATCGCTTATACCTCAATTTACGGCAACACAAAGGAAGCTGCTTTGCTTTTGGCGGACAAGCTAACCGAAAACGGTGTTAAAAACGAAATTTATGACCTTGCCCGCTGCGACATTTTTGAGGCGGTTGCTAAAGCATTTAAATACGATAAGCTGGTGCTTGCAACCACAACCTATAATACCGATATTTTCCCCTTTATGCGCACCTTTATTGAATATTTAACCGCGCGCAACTTCCAAAACCGCAGGGTTGCTTTTATTGAAAACGGAAGCTGGGGTCCAATGGCAACAAAGGTAATGAAGAGTATGCTTGAAAACAGTAAAAGCCTTACCCTTTGCGAAAACAATGTTACCATTTTATCGGGTGTGAATGATGCGACAAAAGCCGCCATCACTACCCTTGCAGATGAACTTTCAAAATAATTTTAACGGCAGATTTTTCTGCCGTTTATTTTTTTATCACGATGTCAAATTATAGTTTATCGCTGCGCGATTAAATAATAAATAAGAAAGAATAAGAACTTGACCCTTTGACAAAATCAGAGATTTTGAAAGGGTGCCCCAAAACCTTGCCACGCATAGC
>SVPF01000037.1 GCA_015066005.1 Oscillospiraceae bacterium | reverse complement strand
TGAAGAAACTTATAAAGATATTCAAAACGAATGCGGTGCTATTCGCAGAATGTTAATTTCGTCACTTAAAACGATTAAATCAAAATAAGGAAGCGATATTGTGAATAAAAACAGTGTGTGGATAAAAGCACAAACAGTGAAACTGAAAGTTTCTGAAAATATTTTGCCCGAATTTAATATTGGTTTTGATAAAAGAATACCGAAAGATATTGAAGAAGAACTTCGTTCTTTTGTGAGCTGGATAGAAGCTAATTATCGTATTCCCATTACTTTATGGGTAGACTTTGAATACAACCACTATTTGATTAGCCGAAAAAATAAGCGAGTAGGATATTTGTTTTATTGGTCTGATTTTTCATCATATCCGGTCTTCGATAATAAAGAGGATATTCCACAGATACGCCTTCCCGTGCGAACAGAACATAGCACGATTGAAGAGATTTTATATTCTTTTATTGAGGCAATTACCGATTATTATGCTTGGATATGCAACGATATATGCGAAGAATATAAGGCGGATGATAAAGAGATAGAAGAAATTTTGCGAAAATATTTGCGATCCAAAAGATGATTATTACATATTTATATTTTTATTGTAAATGTAATAAAGGGTTTTAGGTTCTCCTAACAAGTGACATTTGGGCGCCTAAATGTCCTGCTTGTTACGGTATAAGACAAAATTAAAAGCTGTGTAGAAATTTTCTACACAGCTTTTTTACTGTCCTTTAGAGTATGACTTAAATGTCAAGTCCTTTTAGTTTTTACTATGTGTGTAAAGCCCAATTTTTGCCGTGACCGCTCTTGAAAGGACGGCCGCCAAAGCAAAATAACCCGCGCCCTGAAGCCCGAAAAGCTCTACACCAAGCATTAGCGCTGCTACCGTGCATTTGGTTGACCCACTAAAAAGTGTTATCATACCCAAAGCCGCCGCAAATATGGGTGAAACACCCAAAAGGCCACCTACCGCTGCACCAAGGGTTGCACCTACAAATAATGCCGGTACGATTTCACCGCCCTTAAAGCCTGCGGCATTGGTAATGGATGTAAACAAAATTTTTAAAGCAAAGGCCCAATAAACCGTAGCACCTGTTTTTAAAACCCGTTCAATTACTGCCATACCACCCCCATTATAGTCGGTATTACCGACCAAAACGGTTAATAAAATTATTAAAACACCGCCTATAGTAATCCGCAAATATGCTTTTTTAAAAAGCTTATCAAACAACAGGCAAACACCCTGAATTGCAAGGCAAAAAGCAATACAGCCCACTGCACAAATTAAAACTATAGTGGCCGATTTTAAAAAGACCGATGCGCTGAATTTGGGTAAAGGAATATACGAAAACCTTTCGGGATGAACGCCTAAAAGCCGTGCTATACCGTAAGCGCCAAAGCTGGATATGAAAAGCGGCAGCACCGCTTTAAAATAAAATTTGCGGCTTATATAAACAATTTCAAGTCCAAAAGCCAAGGCGGTAAGAGGTGTTGTGAAAACTGATGAAAAAACTGCCGACATACCGCACAGTAAAAGTGCCTTGTGGTTTTGGCGGCGAAGCCCCAACCAATGTGCTATAGGCGAAGAAATGCCGCTGCCTATTTGCAGCGCCGCCCCTTCCTTGCCGGCTGACCCACCCAAAAGCTGAGTTACAGCGGTGCCCAAAAATACCGCTATTGACAACAAAAACGGGGTTTCACCGTCATTTTTAACATCCAAAAACACTGTATGAATATTTTTACCGCTAAGCCCTAACACATTGAAAAGCAGAACGGTTAAAATGCCGCCAATGGGAAGAAGAAAAATAAGCCAATTAAATTTTTCAAAAGCCAGATTTGAAAGCTTTAGGGTATAAGAAAAAAGAGCGCCGACACCACCGCACAAAACAGCAGTTAAAACCGACCCTAAAAGTAAAAGCAAATATTCTTTTTTAGCATCTTGCTTTTTCAATTCTTATTCCCCCGTAACAACGAGATTATAACATTATTTTTACAAAAACACAACCTAATATGTTGAGAATTTACTTTATATATGTTAAAATGCAAGTAGTAAATTTAAAGGAGCTTTTGTTATGAAAACCAAGCTTTCTCCGCGTTTTTGGTGTGCAGTTACCCTTTTTAGCCTTATAGGTCAAGTGGCCTGGGTGGTTGAAAATATGTACTTTAATGTTTTTATTTATAAAATGTTCAACGCTTCAGCTGAAGATATTGCCCTAATGGTTGCAGCTTCTGCCGTTGCCGCTACCGTAACCACCGTGTTTATGGGCTCACTTTCGGACCGCGTGGGCAAGCGAAAGCTATTTATTTGCGGCGGCTACATACTGTGGGGCATTTCAATTTTCAGCTTTGTGCTTATCCGTACCGATTTAATAGGCAAGCTGTTCCCTGCTACTGTAGGCATTGCTTCACTTTGTGTAACACTTGTTATTATTATGGACTGTGTTATGACATTTTTCGGCTCAACAGCAAACGATGCCGCATTTAACGCTTGGCTTACCGATTCAACCGATAATTCTAACCGAGGGGCAGTTGAGGGCATTAACGCCATGATGCCCCTTGTTGCGATTTTAGTGGTTTTCGGCGGCTTTATGTTTTTTGATTTGGAAAAGGCGCAAAGCTGGACACTTATTTTCACTATTATCGGAATAATTGTTGTGCTTATCGGTGTTTTGGGTATATTCCTTATTAAAGATACACCCATTCAAAAGCCTTCGCAAAGCTATTTGGGTTGTATTTTTTACGGCTTTCGCCCATCCACCGTTAAAAACAATATTTTACTTTACATTACCCTTGCGGCATTTATTATTTTTAATACCTCAATTCAAATCTTTATGCCATATCTTATCATCTACTATGAAAAGTCGCTTGGAATGACTGATTATGTTTTCATAATGGCGCCTGCAATTATTATTGCCGCTGTTGTTACTGCGCTTTGGGGCCGTGTTTATGATAAAAAGGGCTTTAAATTTTCATCCCTTCTGGCAATTGCTTCCCTTTGTGTTGGTTATATAATTTTATTCCTTACCAAAACCACCCTGCCTGTATTTATCGGATCACTGTTTATGATGTGCGGATATTTAGCGGGAATGGCTGTTTTTGGTGCAATGATAAGGGATAACACTCCCGAAAATAAAGCGGGTATGTTCCAAGGGCTTCGCATTTTTGCGCAGGTGCTTATCCCGGGAATCATCGGTCCATCAGTTGGGTCAGCTGTACTTAAAAATGCCGAAACCATTATAAATAACGATGGTACAACATCCTTTTTACCGAATGAATATATCTTCTTAGCGGCGCTTGTGGCAGCAGCCCTGATTTTACCGCTTTTACTTGTTATTTTTAAAAAGCAAAAAGGAGAAAAACTTTGAAAACCGAATTTGCAACACTTTACACCCCTTTTGAAAGGGACTTAAACCGTAATAAGCCGTGGGACATATACCCCCGCCCGCAATTGAAACGTGAAAGCTTTATAAACCTTAACGGTAAATGGAATTTGGCAATAATACGCCAAGGCACACAGGTATTTACGGGCGAAATTATTGTACCCTTCCCGCTTGAAAGCCGACTTTCATCGGTCAACTTTAAAAAGCAAGCTAATGATATTTTGGTTTACACCAAAACCGTAATGCTTAACCCCACCGAAAAAAATGTTATTCTTAATTTTGGTGCAGTTGATCAGGAATGTAAGGTTTATGTTAACGGCAATTTTGTTGGTGAAAATATTGGCGGATATCTTCCCTTTTCGTTTGATATAACCGAATTTGTAAACCAAGGCGAAAATTCTTTTAAGGTTGAGGTTATTGACCGCCTTGATACAGAACTGGCTTACGGCAAGCAAACCAAAAAGCGCGGCGGTATGTGGTACACCGAAACCAGCGGTATTTGGCAAACCGTTTGGCTTGAAGAGGTGCCGAAAAATCACATTAAAGGCATTAAGGTCACTCCCGACCTTTCAGGCTTTGATATTACCGTTTTTGGCGGTGAAAACGAAAAAACGCTTTACATTAACGGTAAAAAATACTGCTTTACAGGGGACAACACCTATATTGAAATTGAAAACCCAATTAACTGGACACCCGAAAACCCCTACCTTTACGATTTTACATTAATTAGCGGCGAGGACGAAATTAAGTCTTACACAGCGCTTCGCACTATAAGCATTAAGGGCGATAAGATTTTATTAAACAATAAGCCCTATTTCTTCCACGGGCTTTTAGACCAAGGCTATTTTAGTGACGGCATTTACACACCCGCTACCCCCGAAGCCCTTGAAAATGACATTTTAAAAATGAAGGAATGTGGCTTTAATATGCTGAGAAAGCATATTAAAATTGAGCATGAGGTTTTCTATTATTACTGCGACAAGTTGGGTATGGCTGTTTTTCAGGACCTTGTAAACTGCGGAAAATACAGCTTTTTAATAGATACCGCCCTTCCAACCGTTGGGCTTAAAAAAGGTATTACTCACAAGGCAACAAAAAAGCGCCGCGAGCATTTTATTAAAAATTCTCACGACACGTTAAGCCTTTTATACAACCACCCCTGTATTGTTTATTACACCCTTTTTAACGAAGGTTGGGGCCAATTTGATGCCAAAAGCCTTTATAAAATGATGAAAAATGCCGACCCCACACGCGTATGGGATGCAACATCGGGCTGGTTTCAAACGGGTGAAAGCGATGTTTTGTCGGAACACATTTACTTTAAACCGCTTAAACTTAAAAATGACGGCAGACCGCTTGTTTTGTCAGAATTTGGGGGCTATTCCTCAAAAATAAAAGACCATTCATTTAACAAAACAAAAACCTATGGTTATAAGTTTTTTAGCAATAATGAGGAATTTAAATCCGCCCTTTTAAAGCTTTATTATGACGAGGTAATACCCGCAATTAAAAACCAAGGCCTTTGCGCTACGGTGCTGACACAGGTCAGCGATGTTGAGGACGAAACCAACGGCCTTTTAACCTATGACCGTCAAGTTTTAAAGGTTGACCCCCAAAAAATGTGCGGAATGGCAAAATCGCTATTTAACGCTTACGAAGAATTCATTAAATAAATTGGGGTTTAGCGCTTAAGCGAGGAAATAAATAATAGGTGAAAGTGAAGAGGTTCGGTGTCTCTTCGCGACGGATTAAAATTGTTGATTTTATTGATTTAATTGTATATTCGTAGGGGCGATTGTTGATCGCCCGCCAGATATTTGCCAAGTTTTACGGACAATTCGTGAATTGTCCCTACGATGTGCCACCAATTCAACCGAGCGATAAACTATAATTTGAAACCGCAGGAAAATTGCTTCAGCAAAAAAGGAGATGCTAAAAAGCATCTCCTTTTAAATTAATTAATTTTTGTTATTTCAACAGTTACACTATCACCATTTTTGAAGATATCAAAGCACCACATACCATAGTTATAAGAACCTTCGATATCAATATTCGGTTCGATATCATAGGTTTCACCTAAACCCAGGCTGTAATAAACGTATTTTATGGCATACTTTATATCGTTTTGGTTGTCATAAAAACCTATCATACGGTTACCACTAATTTTAACTTCATCAATATTTCCAAACTCGGTTACAACATAAATTTCAACACTGGAATTTAGATGATAATTATTCTTTAATTCTAAAACCTTTTCGTCTACGCCGGTTGCTATTTCTTTTATGGTATAACCTTCACTCGCAGCCTTTTCAGAAAGTTTACTTTCAAAGGTCATACTTGAAACATCAACATAATCGACCACACCGTTAGACATGGCGGGACCTTCAAAACCGGTTCTCTTCATAAGCAATGCGCCAACACATATTGCGCCAAACACAATGCCGATAAACATTATAAATGCCGCAATTGCCGCAACTATAATTACCCAAACCTTAGACTTTGTTTGTACGGGCTTTTCTGCCTTAAGCTTACGGGCCAAAAGCTCACAATTATAGATTAACTTGATTTCTTCTTTACCGAATTCATTTCCGCATTCCTTAAGAATGTCTGCAAAGCGAAGTGCATTATTAAGCTTTTCTAAATTGTTTTCTTCAATACCTTCATTTGCTTCCTTGAGCATTTGTGCTTTAATGTTTTCCAGCTGTGCAGGGTCACCGCTTTGAAGCATTACCGCATCGGTATGAATTTATGTTTTATAATTAGCCTTTAGGTTCAAGGCTTCGGGTGTGCAGTTTTCATCAAATGTGTGTTCGGTTTCCCACTTAATATATTTAACAGGTACAAACCAAGCAAATATGCCGCAGGTAACGGTTGTTAAAAGACCCCACAGCAAATATTTAAGGAACAAATCACCAACTGTGCCGCGGAAGGTTAAACGGCGAGAATCAATAACGGTGTGATTTATAAACCAACGAGTCATTATAATTTTTGACAAAGCAGGGCCTGCAAAGGGTACAAAAAGTGCCAAGGCCGATAAAATACTTGTTACAAAATAATCGCCGACTTTGCCGTCAAAGAAGCTGTTGTTATCGGGTTCGCCTTCAAAGAAGGTGTGTTCAGTTATCCACTTTTTAAGTGCAACAGCCATCCACAAGCCATAAATTCCGCAAGTAAGATAACTTAAAAGCAACCAGATTATGTACTTTACAAAAAGGTCGCCGCCTTTGCCGTCAAAGGTCATACGCTTGCCGTTAATTACGGTATGCTCGCAAAGCCATTTTTGGTACCAGCAGCGCATCCAAGGGTGTGCAATACCAAAGGTTATAAAGGTTACAAAATTAACAACAAGTGTGTAGCCGATATTTGCCCAATAGCCACCATCAAAATAGGAGCCGTCTTCCCCAACGACAATATTTTTGTTTTCGTTTTCCATAATAAATCCCCCTTAATAATTTATTGTATACCATAATATAAATATACACTATATGTAGTTATAATGCAAGTAAAAAATTAAGCCCTGCTGCAACGCAGGGCTTAAAGCTAATTTTTATGCTTTTTCATAAATTCAATAAGTCTTAACCAGTCAAGTCGGCTAAAATAGTGCAAACCCTTTCGCTGATGATAGCCGACATCCCCTTCAAAATAACAGTCATCAATTTTGGGTACACGGTTTTCAAACTTAAAGCCGTTTTCAAAGGCATCACTTGCGGCAACACAGCTTAGCATTTCGCCAAGGGGGTCAGCCCAAGCGTCCTCACTCGCACTGCCGATAAGCACCCTTCTTGGTGCAATTGAAGCCACGAGGTAATGCTGGTCAAAGGGCATATTATATTCATTATCAGCATATTGGCGATAATTTTCACAAAACCAAAACGGAAAAACGCGGCTTATAACCTCAATTGTTTCACCTGTGTTATCGCGTGCAATTGCCGCACCCGAATTGCCCGAATCGTTAGAATAGGCAAACGGAAAGCGTTTATCGGTAGCAGCAGTCAAAAGTGCCGTTTTGCCAAGACGCGAATGACCGCAAACCGCACAGTTTTTAAGATCAAGCACATCCGCCTTAGTTTCGGCATAATCCATTACCCTTTGCGCCGCCCACGCCCACATAGCAAGCTTTCCGGCATCGGTAGGCTTTCTCTTGCCATCGGGATAAAGCACACCCGAAAGCCCGTTTGTATAATCCCCATCATCACTTGTAACATCCTTATAATTAAAGCAAAGCACGGCAAAGCCGTTATCAATAAGCTCTTCGGTAGGTTGGTAACGGTCAGGTATATCACTTCTGAAATTTATATGTATAAAAAACGGGTGCTTTTGGTTATCAGTCGGCATAATGACATAAAACGGAAAATTAAAGCCTTTGCCGTTTATAACGGTTTTTGCTGTTATTTTATTGCAAACCGCCTTGCCTGCACAAAAATTGAGTATTACATCACTTTCTTCCTCAAAAGAAAGACTTTCGGGCAATGGAAGCATATATCCGTATTCTTCACGCTGTAAAATTTCCAGCATTTCATCACGGGTTTTAAGCGGCGGAAGCTGTCGTTTTTTAATAATATCATAAATCATCTGTATCACCCTATTTTATTATACAGCAATAAAACCACAATTTAAAGGATAATATTCATTTAATGAGTATGCTTTTTCACAAAAAAGGCTTATTACGATTTCGTGCCGCCAATTACGGTCACGCATCCTCAAAAACAAATTAAAAAAAGAAAGCCCGAAGGCTTTCTTCTTTTGATTATAAGAAAATATATTTAAGAACAAATAATACCGCGAGTATGTACATTATTGGTGAAATTTCCTTATGCTTTTTGCAAACAAGGTTAATTACCACGTAGGAAATTACGCCAAGTGAAATACCCTCAGCAATGCTGTAAAACAGCGGCATTGCAATAATTGTAATGTAAGCAGGAATTGCACTTGTGTAATTTTCTTCGGTAATTTTAAGCTCGGCAATATTGCTAAACATTAAAAATCCAACAATTATTAAAGCGGGGGCTGTTGCAAAGGACGGTATTGCAGTGAATATTGGCGCAAAAAACATTGAAACCAAGAATAAAACTGCTGTTGTAAACGAGGTGAGACCTGTTTTGCCGCCTTCAGCCACACCCGCTGAGGATTCAACAAAGGTTGTAGTGGTTGAAGTACCCAAAACTGCGCCTGCAGTGGTTGCAACCGCATCAGCCATAAGGGCCGATTTTATTTTAGGAAGACGGCCGTTTTCATCAAGCATATTGGCCTTTGTACTAACACCGATAAGGGTTCCGAGTGTGTCAAATAAGTCAACAAACAGAAACGAGAATATAACAACTATAAAGTTGAATATTCCAACACCCTTAAAATCCAAATTAAAGCACTGACCGAAGGTTTCAGAAAGCTTTGTAAAGTCGGTCATTGCAAAGGTGGGATAAAGCGAATAACAGCCAAGCTCGGCATTAGGTACATAAAGACCTGTAAGCTGGCAAAGCATACCCAAAACCCAAGTAGCAAGTATACCTATTAAAATTGAACCCTTAACCCTTTTTATGTATAAAATAGCAGTAAGGCCTGTGCCAACAACCGCAAGCAAGGCCGAAATGCCAACGCTTTTAAAGTTTTCGGTAAAGCTTATGAAAGAAACCAATGTAGAACTGTTGGCAACACAAAGACCCGAATTTTGAAGACCTATGAATGCAATAAATAGGCCAATGCCAACCGAAACAGCATTTTTAAGCTGCATTGGTATTGCATTAAAAATTGCTTCACGTACATTTGTTAAAGAGAGTAAAATAAAAATTACACCCTCAACAAAAACTGCAAATAATGCCACCTGCCACGAATAACCGAAGCCCTGTACAACGGTGTATGCCATAAAAGCATTAAGCCCCATACCTGCTGAAAGCGCAAACGGTAAATTGGCCATAAACGCCATACAAGCCGTTCCCAAAAAGGATGCTAAGCAGGTTGCCAAAAGCACTGCCGTAGAATCCATCCCTGCATCAGCTAAAATGCTTGGGTTTACCGCTAAAATATAGGCCATTGTCATAAAGGTGGTAATACCTGCTACCACCTCGGTTTTAACGGTTGTGTTGTTTTCCCTGAGTTTAAAAATCCTGTTTAACATTTTTTCCTCCTGTTTTTTAATATTAAATAATTATATCCCCAACTAAATCAATACCGCAAAACAGTAAAACATTGCGTAAAACAAAATAAACGCCCCAAATAATTAAAGCGGCATAAATAACCCACGGATGTGCAATAAGCTCCCTTTCGGTTTTTAAAATAAGGTGCTTTATCATATCCACCTCATAAGCAATAAACATCCCTGCCCCTATGGGAACAATTGGGTTATATTTAAAGGAGGATAAAATATCAAGTTTCAGCAAAGAGCTGAACGCCCGTGTACCTCCGCAAGCGGGACAATATAAATGCAGGTATTCAACCAAGCCGCATTTGTTAAAGGGTAAATTCATTATGTATTTCCAATAAAAAGGAAAAATCAGCAAAACCAATAACAGTGAACCGTTTATAACAGCAAAAACTATCCACTGCTGTTTTCGGTTTAAAAGCACATAAATTCCCCCTTTAATATAATATACTTAAATATATCACAAAACTATAGAAAAATGCAATAATAAATCAAATTATATTGCATTTTGTAAAAAAATGTGTTAAAATTAGCAAAAATAAATGAAAGGGGTATTTCAAAATGGATAATATGGAAAATAAGGACATTGAAACAGTTGAAGCTGAAGTTGTTGAAAATACTGAAGTTGTTGAAAATACTGAAGTTATTGAAAATACTGAAGTTGTTGAAAATACTGAAGTTATTGAAAATACTGAAGTTATTGAAAATACTGAAGTTGAAGCTAACGTTGTTGAGGAAGCTGCACCTGCTAAAAAGAAGGCTAATGTTTTAGCAATTTTATCTTTAGTTGCCGGTATTTTAGGTATTGTTTTCTGCTGTCCTATCGGTTGCTGCTATTATGTTGCACCTGTTTTTGCAATTGCTGCAATTATTTTGGGCGCTATTTCGCCCAAGAATGAAGACGGCAAGCGTGCCGGTCTTGCTAAAGCAGGCCTTATTTGCGGTATTGTTACTTTAGTTCTTGCAGTTGCTATTATTGTTATTGCAATTGCCGCACCTACATTACTTAGCGTACTTGGTATGGCAAGCGAAGCAGAATATTACATTTAATAAACATAATCGCATTTTAAAAGCCTGACCCAAAAGGGTCAGGCTTTTATTTTTTAGTAATGATATTTTTTACGTTTAATTATAAAGAAGATTGTCGAAAGTACAACCGCCATAAATTCAGCCACTATAAGAGAAAACCAAATACCGTTAATACCAAACCAAAGCGGTAAAAGCAGCACTGCCGCAACCTGAAAAACAAGAGCACGCAAAAATGAAATTATGGCCGAGATAACCCCATCATTTAAAGCGGTAAAGAAGCTTGATGAAAAAATTGCATAGCTTACAAAAACAAAGGAGAGGGCAAAAATTCTAAAGCCCGATACTGTAAGGCGCAAAAGCCCATCGTCGTAGCCTACAAATATTTTTGCAAGCGGAGCTGCCAATAATTCGGCAAGGGCAACCATTGAAACCCCCAAAACGCCAAGAATTATAAGGCTTTTTTTCAAAACACTTTTGAGTTCATTATAGTTTTTGGCCCCATCATGATAACCGATAATAGGTGCTGTACCAATGGAATAACCAACAGCCGTGGCAGCAAAAACAAAGTTTACGTACATCATAACACCGTAAGCGGCAATGCCGTCCTCGCCGGCGTATTTGATTAGCTGTATGTTGTAAAGCATACCAACAATATTCATTGAAATATTGCCCATAAATTCGCTTGAACCGTTAACACACGCCCTTAATATAGCCCTAAAATCAAGCCTTGTTTTACCAAGCCGCAAAATGCTTTTGTTTTTTGAAAAAAAGTAAATAAGCGGAACACCGCCACCCACAACCTGACTTAAAGCGGTAGCCGTTGCCGCACCTACAAGCTTTAAGGGCTGAGGCAGTAAAATTACCAGCACAGCATCAAGTAGGATATTGGTTATACCTGATGCCACCGTAACCCACATTCCAACTTGCGGCTTTTCGGCCGCAACGAAAAAGCTTTGAAAAAGCATTTGCAGCACATTAAAGGGTAAGGCCAATAAAATTATTCTACCGTAAAGCACACAGCTTTCAAGAAGCGCGCCCTTTGTTGCACCTAATAAAATTGCAATAGGGCGAATAAACACTATGCCAAAAACTGCAAGAACAATACCCAAAAAGGCCGAAACATAAACAAAAAGCGAAAAATAGCTGTTTGCCTTTTCTTTTTCACCCTCGCCAAAGGTTTTGGCAACAATTGCGGTGCCGCCCGTGCCGAAAATAAAACCAACGGTTGCCAAAATCATTAAAAAGGGATAAATCAAATTCACCGCGGAAAAGGCCGTTTTACCCGTAAAATTAGACACAAAAAAACCATCCACTACACCGTAGACGGATGTGAAAATCATCATAATTATAGATGGCAAGGTAAACCTTAAAAGCCTTTTGTATGTAAAATGGTCCGAAAGCTGAATTTTCATCATTTTCTCCTTAAATTTCCTATAGCACATTGTAACACAATTATTAAATATATGCAACAAATAACCCGACCGTTTTTAGCGGTCGGGTTATAAATTTTTATTCGGTTTTTGCTGTGAAAAAGCCTTCATCGGTTTCGGTATTGCAAAGCCCGTAGATTAAAAGGCTGCCACCTGCCTCGGCGCCAAAGCGTTCGGGCCACCAGGAAATAAATTCATCCCTTAAGGCTTCGGTTGGGGCATCGGGTGTATAAAGCAAAAAGCTTTTTGCAGGGGCGGTATTATCAACATTCATAAGCCCATAAGGGTAAGTAAAATTATAAAGTATACCGTTTTCAATACGGGAAGCATCAATTTCGCCCTCATATTCAATTGCTTCAAGGGTTAAAGAAAAGGTATAATCGTTAACTTGCCTTAAATTGCTGAACTGACCCGAAAATTTACATTCGTAAACCGTTCCGTTTGGGTAATCGGGCCCTGTATCACCCATATTGCTGTCATGATAATCACCGAAAAAGCTGCCGTCAGCATTTATGGTAATATTAGTAGCCCACGCACCCGCGCCGCTTGAAAAATACATTTCAAGCGGGTATGGAATGTTAAATTCCTCTTCAATCTCACTATTGTCACTTTCGGGCTTTTGGTCTGCTTCGGGCAGGCTTGTCTGAATTTCCTGACTAACGCCCGAAGGCCGCCCTGTTTCAACAATGTCAGTCCCTGCATCACAGCCGACAGCTAACAGTATTAGCGCAAAACACAAAATTGTTAAAATAAATTTATTTTTCAACATTTTCACTTCTTCAAATTTTAAAAATCATTACTGTACTGACTGTTCATTTATTTCGGTCACATTTTCACCGTTAGAAATCGAGGGTTTATCCTTCTTAATAAGCCAATGCCTTAATACAAAGTAAAGCGCAATGCCCCAAGGGATTACAAGCCTGACAGTAACCTGACCGCCACCATAACGCACAAAAGCATTATATGCGGCAAACCACACTAAGTTAAAGTTAAAGTGGAAGCTTGTGCCGGTTATTGTAGCGCCTAAGGATAACGCACCCAAAAGAATTATAATAATCCACAATGGCTTAAGCTTTATTTTATGACGGCAACAGTCAACAAGCGCAAATACCATAAGGGCAATTATAACCAAATTGGAAAGCAAAAAGCCCCACTGTAAAAATGACGCACCCTTCATATTTTGAATAACACCTGTATAATAAAGGTTAGTCTTTTCATAAGGGGTTATGTAAAACGATGATAATTTTTCAACGTCGGACCTTTTTTGAACGGATACAACATATTTTTTGCCCTGTGTCTGCATTTCATAAACCGAATCGGTAACGGTAACGCTTTTTCCGTTATCAAAGTTGCTTTTTTTGTATATGGAAATAAGCTTAAGCTCGTAGCCTTCAACACCTTTAAGCAGGTTATACATTTCTTCAAAAACAGGTTCAAATTCTGTCTTAGAACAAATATCACTTACGAGCGTATAAGCCGCATCAGAATCATTCATAAGCACAGCATTAAGCATTACATCGGTATGGTCGCGCAGCTCTTCATTTTCAAAGCCCTGTACCAAAGCGGTACAGCTGCTCAAAAGCAAAACCAATACCGCCAACAGCACTATTACGGCTGTTCTTTTAATTTTTTTCATAACTTAACCCCCTTTTTTAAATTATAACACAAACGCTATCAGGAGCGCAAGAAATATGAATTAAAGATGTCTTTTACATACAGGCTATATATCAATTTTACATTTTTCTTTCAAGCCATTCGTTTTCATCAAAATTAAGCTCCCTGCCATCCGCTAATTTTACACAAAGCTTGGTATCCTCAATTTGATTGCTTCCTTCTAAGCCGACAATCAAACCTTTACTGTCATCCATCGGCAAAAGCAAGGTGGCAAAACGAATATTTTGTCCTTTTAAAATATACTTTGCAATATAAATGGGGCGAAAATCACCCTGAACGGCCGAATCAGCCGTCCATCCATTCCATTCAGGCTCCATAACGCCATATTCCACCGAAAGCGACACATCGCATTCATTATCTGTGGGAGCAATTATACTAAGTGGAGCCGCCGTTATATTAAGTCGGTTTGTTGTAACCTTATCGGCATCTAAATGGTATTGTATTTCATAGGAATGTATGCCCGCACTTGCTGTCAGCCTATCCACGATTATAGCAAAGGGTGGCAGACCGCTAAGCTTTTTGACAAAATATACCGAACGCTCGTGGCAGACCGTTTTATCCGCCTCATCACCGTAGCCGTCATCATAGCTTGCGCGGCAGGCATCCACGTGCAAAGAAAGGGATGCCTGCAAGCCGCTGTGTCGGGTCAGCATATCATCATGCCAGCAGTGTGTCTTTTTGCGGTTTTGCTCCATACCGTCAACCAAAACGGTATTATGTGCCCTCGTTGACAAGACATATTTTCGCATTTCTGAAGAGTCATACGCATAATTATTGCCTTCGGTCAACACATATTTTCCGCGGGTGTGCAAAAGAATGTTAAGCTTATCCTCATGCTGATGCGCCGCACCGTAAGGCCCGCCATCAAAACACAGCCAGGTGTCATCCTCAGCCCAACCTGTGCGAAAAACTGCAATTCCCGAATACGACAATATAAAGGACTGCTTATCAGGCGACATTCCGTTTTCACCGCCGCTTGCAGCCCACTGCAAGTCGTTATCATTCGGAAACAAATCTATATATGGTGCGACAAGCCCCTTTACACTACTGAGAGAGCCGTCGTTCAAATCTGGTAAGGCCCCATTCGGTCGCATCAATTTTATATATATGTGAAGCATTTTTCTTAAGGTGTTCAAAAACACCTCGGGAACCTTTTTGCCGTACCCCGTAAGAAGTCTGAGCACCCTGCCGTAATAGATAATCACAACCTGCTGATAACCCGAGGAAAGCTCAAATTGGAACCCGTCGGGATACACCTGCTTTTCTAATTCCGCACTAAGCTTATCAATTGCATAGCCAAACCATTCCTCTGCCTTTAAAAAGAACGGAAACAGGGTTGCGATGTGCAAAAGCCCACTCATTTCCATAATCAGCCAATTTCCAAGGCTTGCGTGGAACTGCCGCAGCAAAAGGGCGTGCTCGTAAATAGATTTAAAGAAATCTACAATAATATCATCGTTGCAGGCATTACTTGGAAGAATTGAATAAATCACCTCAGGCCACACAACGCTCATTCGGATTCCGCATTCAATAGAGCGCCAGCATAATGCTTCGCTGTTGTTGTCATCCAAGGAATATCTGGTAGCCTGCTTTACCCAAGAATCAAACAGCGCGCAGCATTCCTCGGCATACCTTTCGTCCCCTGTTGTGCGATAGGCTCTCGCAAGGGTCAGAAGCTCCGCATGGCGATTTAATTGCCACGTCCATTCCTGATAGCCGTTAAAGGTCGGGTTAGAAAACCAATCAACGCACTTATCCTTAAAATCGTGTGGAATTTGGCAAGCCGTCATAATATGCCTCATAGCCAACTCGGCTTTGCGAATAACATTCTCCTCATCAAAGTTATCAGAATAGTGCAAGCGGGAGAAAAAGGTGTCGGAATCAAACACGCTGCGAACATATTCAGCAAAAATTTTTCGGCAGGTTTTATAATCCCCACAGCCAAGCGCATCCTTAAGTGCTTCCAAGCCGCTTATGTCCGCGTTAATACCACATTCAAAGAATTCTTTATCCGTTAAAAGCGGTCCTTGCTGTTTACACATATAATTATCCCCCCGTTTTCAACCAACTAACTTTATTTGAATTATAGCATAAAAGCAACACTAAATCAATGCGAAGCATTGTATATCATCAATTCCGCAGGAATTGCATATCATCAAAACGAAGTTTTGTATATCATCATTGCGAAAGCAATGGATAAAAAAACACTCGTTCAAAAGAACAAGTGTTTTTTGGGTGTTTTGAACTTAATGACACGAATTAAATGCGCCTGAAAACTGAGGATTTTCTCTAATTTTAACTATTCATCCGTATTTTTGCAAATACCAGGACGAATATTGATAAGTTTACGATTGATTTCACCAATAGTTAATATAGAACCTAATTTAGTATCTTCATAAATACATTTGCCAACATAAACTTTTGATTTTTCACCATTTTCATCAATAACCATAACATATTTACCAAAAACACTGCGGTATTTTTTTATTAAACACCCACGATGTTCTTTATAATTCTTCTTAATATTATCAAGCTGCATTTGTTTAAAAGTTTTCACTTCATCACCGCCTTGGGTGTATTATAGCATAAAAGCGGCGGAGGGGCAAGGGTTTGAGCGAAGCATCGGCAAAGCCGATGTGAAGTTATGCCGTTGGCATAGTGAAGTTTTGTGCTTTCGCACAAAGTGAAGTTAAGTGTGCCACTCACGCCCGCAGGCACTTCACTTGCGAAGCAAACTTCACACACCGAAGGTGTGCTTCACGTGTCGTAAGGCACACTTAGTTGAAAAAGAAAAGACACGCTTTCGCGTGTCTTTTCTTTTTCTGGGAAGTTTGAACTTAATGACACGAATGGAGTGTGCCTGAAAACTGAAGATTTTACTTTTGTTATGTCTTTGGTTTTTTAGAAATTAATTTCATTAGAGTCTTGCTCTCTATATTGGGATAATAACAAATAAGTTTATTGTATTTTTCTATATAAAATTCTGGGTCACTATAAATAATTTCTGCAACTTTCTTATGCTCAATAATTTTAATACATTCACTAACCGTAGACTTAGCTGCTTTTGCACATTCATCATATTCGGGAAAATCACTTTTTCTCACGCCAAAAATATAGTACAAAAGAAATCCATATAATGCTATCCAAATCAAATAACCTATAACATCTGGTCCAATGTAAAGCATTACGCTTCCAGTCAACAAAAAAACTAATGTGGCAACAGTTTCACTCATTATTTTTTCTTTTCTGGATTTTTCAGCAAGTCGCTCAATTTGTTTCAGTTGTTCAAAAAGCATATTTAATTCGTAAAATTCTTCTTTAGTTAAATCAAAATCTTTGGGCATAAATTCACTTCCTTTATGAAGATTATACTACAAAACACAAACAAAATCAACGGCATGCCGTTGTATATCATCAATTCCGCAGGAATTGCATATCATCAAAACGAAGTTTTGTATATCATCATTGCGAAAGTATTTTTAATACACGCTAAAGCGTGATGATATACAGTCCTAACGGACTGATGAGATACAACGATAGCGTTGCTATCGTTGATGATATGCCATTGCTTTCGCAATGGATAAAAAAACTCTCGTTCCGAAGAACGAGAGTTTTTTGGCTCTCCTGTTCGAAAAAGAACTGGTGAGAAACCCTTAATTTCACTGGGTTTTACCCAGTTTTTCTTTACAAATCGATTATACCATAAAAAATAACTTTCCGCAACAAAAAAATTGCAGAAAGTTATTTCATTTTATATTATTTTTTGAAATTTATGCCGACTCTTCCTCAGGCGGAAACAGTGACTCGACTATCTCTGCCCCACCCTTTATAAAAATTCTTAAATTAAGATCTTTTGTCACCTGAATTGAATTCACAATTCGGTGAATGATGGCATCATCAAACTCGGTCATAACCGGCTTCATCTGTTTTGTGTAATTTTCAATCCGTTCAATTTCTTCTCGAGCTTTTTCATTACACTTTATATGCATGACAAGCATATCCCGTCTTTCCCTAAGGTCTTTTATCCTTTGGGAACAGTCGGCGATGGCTTCAGTATACTTGTCCTTATTAAATTTTGACTGAATTGCCAGGTCGGCAAGCTCTTCAATACGAATTTGCTCGTCGTGAATTCCCTTTTCAACCAGATACAATTCATCGGTATTTACATCCGAAGTAGCATAAATAAGCTTACTTTTCAAAAGCTCATATCCGTCTTCTCTCCCCTGCAGCACGCGGGAGATGGCACGACAAATAGCAGCCTGTAGGTTTTTCTCCTCAAGCCCCATTGAAAAATCGCAATATTTATCCTTATGATCCAGTCGGCTGATACAACGCCAATAGTGATGAACGCCGTCTTTTTTCTTAACAGTTTTACGTCGGAAATGACTGCCGCATTCCTCACAAATGAGCAGTTCGCTTAACACATATTTTGCACTGTATCTTCCTCGGCAGGAAATGGTATTATCCGATTTACTGCGCAAAGCATTACGGCGAGCGAATTCTGCCATCGCTGCCTTAAAAACATCACGAGGAATAATGGCGGGATGATCGTTAACCACCAAGTATTTTGTCTTCTGACCGTTATTTACTTTTTTCTTTTTGGTCAAGCAGTCAACGCAATAAGTCTTTTGATACATAACGTCGCCGCAGTACTTTTCATTTTGCAGTATAGCCAGAATTGACGTTGTTTGCCAAACACTTTTGCCGTAAAAGGTTTTTATACCGTTTTCTTCAAGCCAATTCTTAATCTGCAAAGCACTTTTGCCGTCAAGGAACAAATTGAATATCCAGCGAACAACCTCGGCTTCACTTTCCACGATAGTTATTTCTTTGGTAATCTTATCGCGGCGGTAGCCGAACATATTCATATTAGAGCAGTATGTACCATTCTCCATCCTTTTGGATATGCCCCATTTAACGTTGGCACTGATATTCTCACTTTCCGTCTGTGCCATAACGCTGTAAATACCGATGTAAGTTTCGCTGTCTTCTTTAAGCGAGTTAATATTCTGCTCTTCAAAATAGATAGCAATACCCATC